>JBBRJI010000267.1:0-7478 GCA_038219625.1 Pirellulales bacterium
AGGCGGATTCGGAGCGACAACTCCTTCACGGAACTTGTGACGGAAAAAGCTTTGAAACACTTTTGGATGCAGACGATCGATTGCGTGGAATAGCTGAAATTTTGACCGCATCTGGAAAGTACTTCTGGGTTCCTTGGAATAGCATTCAATCGCTTGAATTTTCAAAACCCGAGCGTCCCATGGATTTGATTTGGCGCAAGGCATCGATCAGCGTCAAGGACGGACCCGAAGGGGAGGTTTATATTCCAACGCGTTATCCTCAACCAAACAGTTGGACCGATGAAGAGCGCCTGGGTCGCACGACGACATGGGTTGAGCATGCAAATGGGATTGTGACTGGGGTTGGCCAACGGACGCTCCTGGTTGAAGAGGATGGGATTCCTTTGTTGGAGATCGGCCAGATCATCATGGACTCAACCGGCGAGGGCACGTCATGAACCCAGATCAAGGAATGACATGAGTCGAATCCGCCCGGATCAACTTTTGTTGCCAAGTGTGCTTGATCGACTGTTGGACTTAGAGCCCGACAATCGAAATGAGACTCCTCGCGATCGCGCACAATTGTTGCGAGATCTTAAGACAAGCGTGCGACGCGATCTCGAGAACTTGCTCAACACTCGCATCCTGATATCTTACATTCCCAAGGACCTCACGCAGTTGGAATCTTCGCTCGTCAACTATGGTATTCCTGACTTTGGAAACGCCATCTTGGAATCCTCCAATTCCATGGAGTTCATGCGCAAAACGGTAGAGGAGGCCATCAAGCAGTTTGAAACTCGCTTTCAGTTTGTCAGAGTTGAGCTAGGTTTCGGAAGTAACAATCGATTGAGTCGCTCGATCCAGTTCGTGATCGATGGAATTCTTTATGCGGAACCCGCTCCCGAACCCGTTACCTTTAGTACGCAGTTAAACACGATAGCTAACGCATTTCGGGTGCATGAGGCGCAGTAATGAGTGAACGGTTGTATGGACTTTTCAACGAAGAATTGGCCTTCATCCGCGAGGAAGTTCGCGATTTTGGCGGGCGCTTTTCCAAAGTGGCGGCGCGTTTAAGGCTGTCGGCAGACTCCATCGAGGACCCGCATGTCTCCAGGCTAATCGATTCGTTTGCGTTGTTGACTGCGAGATTGCGACTCAAGATCGAGGACGAATTTCCTGAAATTTGTCAGTCGATGCTTCAAGCTTTGTATCCTCAATATTTGGCACCGGTACCTTCGACTGCCATCTGTCAATTGGAACTGGATGATTCCGGAGCAGAGCTTACGGGAGGTTTTCGTGTCGAGCGAGGAACGCCACTTGAGACCGATGAGATTGACGGACAAGCATGTTTTTTCAAAACCTGTTTCGATGTCGACTTGTTACCGATTCGAGTTTCCAAAACAGAATATTTGGTCCCTCCATTTCCATTTCCTACTGAGGCGACTTGGTCGGATAGCGTGCAGGCTGCGATTCGAATCGAGCTTTCCGCGATCAACAGCAAAGTGGATTGGAAGAAAATGGATATTCGCCGATTGCGATTCTTTCTTGGCGGTGCCACGATATGTGGCAATCAAATGTACGAAGCCATTTTCCGAGACTGCATGGGAATCGGACTCTTTTCGGAAGTCAAGCCTGAGGGTGTTTTCCTGCCAGCGGGCTGCATATCTCCGGCAGGTTTTGGCACGGAACAGGGTATTCTAAATCACGATGCTCGAACCCTTTCGGCGTATCAAACCATCTGGGATTTTTTTACCTTGCCGGAGAAATTCCGATTTTTCGCAATCGATTTTGATTCTAAGTGGAGCAGGCTCGAAGGCAATCGCCGGAGCATCGTCCTTTATCTGCGTCGTAGTCACCCAATCATTCAACGCAACATTTCGATCGATTCCATCCTTTTGGGATGCTCCCCGGTGGTGAACTTGTTTGCCAAGGAAGCCGAACCCATATCCTTGACGGAAAGTAAAGTCGAGTATCGCGTCGTACCGAGTTATCGGACCGTTACAGGGATGGAGGTTCATTCGATCGAATCGGTTACCGCCTCACGTCCTGACGGAGAGGGGGATGTTTCGTTCTTGCCCTTTCACCAACCGTCCCATCGCGTAAGTTCGGCGCACCAAGATCGGTATTGGCACTCTTCTCGGAGGCGGCGAATCGAATCCAGTAACGATGGAGATCGCGGCACCGAAGTGTATTTGACGATCGTTGATTTGCACGCCCGACCGCGTCCTTCGGATGAATGGACTTTGCATGTCCAGACGCTTTGTTGCAACCGCGACCTAGTCACGCATTTGGGCGTGCAATCGAAGCTGGCATTTGGTGGGGGCCCCGTGCGTGCCCTCTTTCGTACATCGCCGACTCCAACTCAACGCCCCATCGAACGCGAGGATTGGTTGTGGCGATTGATTTCCCATTTGTCGCTCAACCATTTGTCGCTTGCAAGCGATTCCGATGGTGAATTATTGCGAGAAGTGTTGCGGCTGTACAACACCAACGATCATGAAGAAGTGCACAAGGCCATCGAAGCGATTTTGGGAGTGAGTTATCAGCGTTCCACAGCACGCATTCCGAATACCGACAAAGGACCAGGAATATGCCGAGGACTGGATATCCATCTAGAAATCGACGACGAAAGACTCGAAGGAATCGGCGCTTATCTTTTCATGGCGGTTCTCGATCAGTTTTTCTCGGGCTTTGCCACCATCAACTCCTTTACTCGATTGATTGTTAAGTCGAAGGGTGGCTCGCACGTTTTGTATCGGGGCAAGCCTAAGTCGGGCACCAAGTATTTGATTTAGAAAAAGTCACCATGTCGACTGCTGAAACCACTACCGAACAACTCCTCGAACGAATCTATTCCGTTAGCTTCTGTCAATTGATGCGATGCATTCAAATTGAGCAGGGCTCGCGAATCGGTATGGAACGCGAGATTGAGAAGCAGCCGGTGCAATTGGTCGCCGACTTGGACGCAAACTTCCCAGCCAACGAATTGGCGAGTTGGACGGATTCGGAGCCAAGGCCCAAGCTAGCCGTCTCCTTTTTTGGATTGTTTGGTCCAAGTGGTGCTTTGCCACACCATTACACGCAAATGATTCTCGAACGGGTTCGGCAAAAGGATGAGACGTTGCGAGAATTTCTCGACATGTTCAATCATCGCCTTTTGTCTTTATTCTATCGCGCTTGGGAAAAGCATTCGTTTCCTGTTGGCTTCGAAACAGCCTATGCTTGTCAATCGGAGGACACTCTAAAGCGCGGCATGTGGGCCGTGGTCGGCAATCGATTGGAGGCTTCCCGCTCTCGACTGTCATTCGATGATGATGTCTTGTTGTATTATGGTGGCCAATTTGCATCGCGACGACCGACTGCGGAATCATTGCGTGCTTGTGTGCAAGATTTTACTGGCATCAATGCAAGAGTGGAATCGCTCGTGGGGCAATGGTTGACATTGGAACTATCTGAGCAAACTCAAGTCGGTTCGGCACCCATGGGAACCTTGCTGAGCAACGCCCTGGGCGTCGACTCGATCGTTGGGGAACGGGTTTGGGATGCCGAAAACCGTTTTCGAGTCATTATCGGACCAATGGACTGGAAAGGGTTTAACGAATACCTTCCACCCTATCAGCCGCTTCGTCTCTTGACCGATTTCGTTCGCCGGTATGTCGGTCCCCAGTTCGATTTCGACGTACAAGTGATCTTGAGTCGCGATGCGATTCAAGGGGTCGTTTTGGACGCCGAATCGGCATTTTATCTAGGTTGGAATACCTGGTTGGGTGAATGGCAGTCGCCGCTCGATGCGGACCAATCTGTATTCGAACTACCCGATGTCGTGGACCATTGTGTTTCTACGACCGCAGTCTGATATCGTTTCTGTAAAGCAAATTGCATTTGTCACCTACGAAAATTTCCCAAAGGATCAAGCTGTGATCGAAATCGACCTAAAGAAGTTGTTTGATAAGCTAAGCCCGGTTAGCTGTCGAGGGTTGGAATTAGCAACTGCGTTATGCATGACCAGAACCAACTACAACGTTGAAATCGAGCATTGGCTCATCAGACTGCTCGAAAATCGGGACTCCGATTTCGTGAGAATTCTGGAGGCTTTTGGTGTTGAGCTGAGCAAGCTTCAGAGCGATCTAACCCGAACGTTAGATCGATTGCGAACGGGCAATGCAAAAGCCCCATCGCTGAGCCCGGATGTAGTCGATGTCGCCAAGGAGGCTTGGACGTTAGCCACGATCGACTATGGATCAGGCCAAGTTCGATCGGGGCATTTGTTGATCGCATTGCTCTCCAACGAGACATTGCGGCGATCGGCTCTCGGGGCGAGCAACGAGTTCGAGAAGATCGGTGTCCCAGCCCTTCGCAAGTCTCTCAAGGAAATTTGTTCCGATTCGGGCGAAGATCGGGAATCGGTTTCGCTTTCGAGTGGTGCTCCCACCGGTAGCAGTAGTAGCGCCGCACCGTCGCCAGGTGGACGACGGCATTCGACTCCAGCCTTGGATCAGTTTACGATCGACCTGACTGCGCGTGCGCGTGACGGAAAAATTGACGCTGTTTTGGGTCGAGACCATGAGATTCGGCAAGTGATCGATATCTTAACGCGTCGGCGACAAAACAATCCGATCCTCACAGGCGAAGCTGGTGTAGGTAAAACGGCCGTCGCGGAGGGATTCGCAATGCGAATCGCCATCGGCGATGTCCCGGTTCCATTGCGGGACGTCGCCGTTCGCACCCTCGATTTGGGACTCTTGCAAGCGGGTGCCGGGGTTAAGGGCGAATTCGAAAACCGACTCAAATCGGTCATCGAGGAAGTCAAATCTTCCCCGAAACCAATCATCCTGTTTATCGACGAGGCTCACACGCTGATCGGTGCAGGCGGCAGTGCTGGCCAAGGTGACGCTGCCAATCTTCTTAAGCCGGCGCTCGCCCGAGGTGAATTGCGCACGATCGCAGCGACCACTTGGGCGGAGTACAAAAAGTACTTCGAAAAGGATGCAGCCCTTGCACGCCGGTTTCAGGTTGTCAAAGTCGAAGAACCCACGGTTCTAGTGGCCATCGAAATGGTTCGAGGCTTAACCAAAACGCTCGAAAAGCATCATAAGGTCTACATCCTCGAAGAAGCGATCATCGATGCCGTAAAACTTTCTAGTCGCTACATTAGCGGACGCCAATTGCCCGACAAGGCAATCAGCCTTATCGATACCGCCTGCGCTCGAATCAATCTCAGCCAGTCAGCCACGCCGCCTGCCATTGAGGATGCTCAGCGCGAACTTGCTCAGCGAATTTTGGCGCGTGAAATTCTTGAACGAGAATCGATTACCGGCACCGATAATGCAACTGACTTAGTCGATGTTAATGCGCAGATCACCGCTTTGGAAAACCGACTAATTGTTCTCAATAAACGTTGGGAAGAGGAACGGGCCATTGTCGCCGAGGTGCACGATTTGACGTCGAAGTTATATGCTTCGCACACTGGATCCACGACTTCTGCATCGGCAACTGGGCAGACGACACAGCCCGCACCAGCTTCCTCTCACGCTCCGGAACCCCTGCCACCATCAGCTCCCTCACCGGCATCAGCTTCATCATCTGCATCGGCTTCATCACCCGCACCGGCTTCATCATCTCCGGCCACCAAGGCTGATTCAACTGTGACGCCACCGGCTACCAAGGCTGATTCAACTGTGACGCCACCGGCTACGCCTGTGACGCCACCGGCTACGCCGGAACAGATTGCGACTTGGCAGAGTCAACTCCGTGATCGCAAGCAGGCTCTGCTTCAGCTCCAAGGTGAATCGCCGTTGGTCTTCCCATTTGTCGATCGAAATGCGGTAGCCGAAACCGTGGCAGCCTGGACTGGCATTCCTGTGGGACGCATGGTGGCCGACGAGTTCAAGACCATACTTAACTTGCAGAATTTGATGGAAAAGCAAATCGTGGGCCAATCGCATGCCCTCAAACGGATTGCACAGTCCATCAGCACGTCTCGGGCTCAACTGAACGATCCAAGAGCGCCCATCGGCGTATTCCTCTTGGCAGGCACCAGCGGGGTCGGCAAGTCAGAAACAGCCATCACGCTTGCTCAGCTTCTCTATGGCGGCGAGCAGAATATGACAGTGATCAATATGTCCGAGTTCAAAGAAGAACACAAGGTATCGCTTCTGATGGGGTCACCACCAGGCTACGTTGGCTATGGTGAAGGTGGGATTTTGACAGAAGCGGTTCGTCGCAAACCGTACAGCGTGATTTTGCTGGATGAAATGGAAAAAGCACATCCAGGCGTTCAAGATGTGTTCTACCAAGTGTTCGATAAGGGCACGATGAAGGATGGTGAAGGACGGGATATTGATTTCAAGAACACCGTTATCATTATGACTTCGAACGCCGGTACGGATGTGATTAAGAGTATTTGTAGCGATCCGGATACGACCCCCGAGCCCGATGCTTTTTTAGAAGCGATCTTTCCCGAGCTGCTCAAGACCTTTAAGCCCGCCTTCCTTGGACGGTGCGCGTTGATCCCTTATTATCCTTTGCCCGATCATGTCATTCGCAAGATTATCGGCCTAAAGCTTGGTAAGATCGGCAAGCGTGTTGAGGAGAATTACAACGCGAGATTTTCGTATGCAGAAGAGCTTGTCCAGTTGATTGCAGATCGATGCAAAGAGGTTGATACGGGTGCGCGAAATATCGACCACATCTTGACCAAGTCGCTGTTGCCCGATCTTTCATCGGTTTTGCTGAGTCGCTTGGCCGAAGGCAAAAGCGTTGGTAGCGTTAAAGTCGTCGTCACCCCCAAACAAGAATTCGCATTTGAGATCGCGTAGTCTCAGTAACATCATTGTGTTCCATGTTTTGACATTGGAGTAGGTCATGCCTCGTTATCGAGTTCCTGGTCCTATCGGCTTGAGAAACGAATCTTTTTCTGCAAGTCCGATGATTCAGCAGAAGCAGACCGTTTCGCAATCCGTTCGCGCAGCAGCTGCGGCGAGTCGCGAAAGCGCAGCGGCTACCGAAACCATCGCCAACACCAAAGGGGTGACGCCTTGGGCGGACGGACAAGTTGAAACATTTGTGTTTACGGAATTGCCAAGTGCCGAGCTCGCAAAGTACGTCGATAATTTTGCGGACATGGCATCCAACTTGGACAGATCGCGTCGCGTAGTCTTTGTGAATGGCATGGGGAACACGGGTGGGGATCACGCGAGGTCGGCCCGTGTATTGTCGCTCATCCAAATGTGTCCCGTTATCGGCGTGTACAATCGCAAATCGGTTTTGTTCGGTGACTTGGCCCAATGCATGCGAGATAAATTCATCTTCCAGGGAGCCAATCCGACCGAGATATTTAACCACTACTTAGGAAATGCAAGTCCCGATAGGCGGGCTGAAGCGATGGAGGCGATACTCGGGCAAGGTATGTTGGGCAATCTTGCAACGGCCGCATTGTTCCGCCTGCTTTCAACGGGCGAGGCCAGTTCAAATGCTATCCCGATTTTCGCTCACAGCCA
>JBBRJI010000268.1:0-7455 GCA_038219625.1 Pirellulales bacterium
GAATTGAGCCAGGCGGTCAACGGAGCCGATGAAGCCGATATTCTCGAGGTGCTTGACCACCATAGGTTAGGTGGTGGGCTCAAGTCGACACAGCCGATCCGATTCATCAATGAGCCCGTTGGATCAACTTGCACTTTGGTCGCGCGGCAATTTCGAGCGGCTGGCTTGGTTCCACGCCCTGGAATCGCGCTGTGCATGGCATCGGGTATCATTTCAGACACGTTGTATTTGAGATCACCAACCACCACCGACGTGGATCGGGAAATTCTAAAATGGCTTGAAGCTCTATGTGAAGTCGACTTGATTGCGTATGCAAAGGAGTTCTTCGAAATTGGTTCCGCCCTCAGATCTTGCACTCCGGCCGAGGTCCTTAGAGAGGACTGCAAAGAATTTACAGAGCATGGCCAACGGTTCTCGATTTCGCAAATCGAAGAGATTGGCTTTGATCTGTTTTGGGACCGCAAAGATGATTTGCGAGTTGCCCTAGAACAACTGGCGACGACGCAAAGACTGGACTTTTCAGCCCTGCTGATCACGGATGTTGTCAGCAACGGTTCTTTGTTGTTGCTCAGTCACGAATCGGATGAATGGGACGAGATCAATTACCCACAATTGGACCGCAAGCTTTATCAGCTTGATAATGTAGTTAGCCGAAAGAAACAACTACTGCCATTGATCGCACAATTGATTGAAACTGCCAAGAATCGGTAAAGCCTTCATGACTGGAATCACTAGTATCATTGACGATTTGAATCAGGTACTTGGAGAGCCGATCGCGTGGGCGAGCAATCTTGTGTTCGGTCCCTGGACAATCGCATTGTTGTTTGCGGTGGGTCTTTTCCTGACGTTCCGACTGGGCTTTGTGCAGTTCGTCTTTTTCCGCGAGGCTATGCGTGCCTTTTTTGGAGTCGACGAGGCGAAGGCCAAGGGGGCTCTTTCCCCTTTTCAAACGTTTATGACCTCGCTGGGTGCGACCATTGGAACAGGAAACATAGCAGGGGTTGCCACCGCCATCGTCTCAGGCGGTCCAGGCGCACTGTTTTGGATTTGGGCATGGGGTCTGATAGCCATGGCGGTGAAGTTTACCGAGGCGGTTCTAGGAGTCTATTACCGTCGGACAGGTGAGGGCCGGTTGCTGGCTGGCCCCATGATCTACCTTGCCGATGGGCTAAAGGCGCCGATGCTTGGCTGGACGTACGCGCTCGTGGCTGGAGTAGCCGCTCTTACCACCACACCTTTCACCCAGCCCAATTCGATTGCCGACGTGATGAACTCGCAGTGGAATGTGCCTAAGATCGCAACTGGAATCGGCCTCGCGATTCTCGCCTTCCTCACCATCGTAGGTGGCGTCAAGTCCATTGGTCGTGCCCTTGAAAAACTTTCTCCACTCAAAGTTCTGCTCTATTTTACTGGCGGCACCTATGTTCTGTTGTCCCACCTTAACGAGATCCCGACCGTTCTTTCCATGGTGGTGCGCGGAGCTTTTTATCCGGACGCGGCTCTGGGCGGCACCATGGGAGTTGGAGTCATGCTTGCGATGCGCTACGGAATGGCGCGTGGCATTTATGCGAACGAAGCTGGATACGGGACCGCAGCCGTCGTCTACGGGGCTGCCCGAAGCAAGGACCCGTTCCACCAGGGACTCAACGCAATCATGGACGTCTTCATCGTTTCATTCGTGACGAGCACCATTAGCGCGCTCTCGATTTTGGTAACTGGGGTGTGGAAGGTCGGCGAAGGGGAGCAGCAACTCACCGGCGCGGCTGCCGTGGCTAACGCCTTCGAGTCGGCCATGCCGGGTGTCGGTGGCTCGGTGGTGACCGTGTGCGTCTTTCTGTTCGGTTTCACCGCACTTACCGGCTGGTCGTACTACGGAGAACAGTCGCTTGAATTCATCTTCGGACCGAAGGTGATCATGCCTTATCGATGGATCTACTGCGGGCTGGTGGTCCTCGGGGCCACGAGCAAAGTGGAACTGGTCTGGAATTGGGGGGACCTGATGAACAGCTTGCAGATCTTTCCCAATCTTATCGGCATTGTCGGTCTGTCGGGTGTGGCGGCAATGATCGTGCGTGACCGGAAGCGGAGCGCCGGTGATCGTGTCCAAGACACGCCCTGACCCGGCATCGGTGTCGTAGAGTGGCACCGCCACAAGTTGTCTGGGCTGTGCGACATCCGTCCGGGGCTTTTCCCCGACGGATGCGTTTTGGCGTACTACATTGGTGACGGGCGTTAGTACGCCAAAACAAGGTTGGTGGGGGACAAGCCTGGGCTGTTAAAAAACTGGGGTTGCGGGAGCAATTGGATTGCGCATCTTTTCTTCCGCTTCGCCTGATTGTACAGACAGGCAAACCGATTCCTTTTGCTTCCGTCGGTTTTCAACCGGCGGGGCAGCATCTGTCAGCTACCAACGCGAAAAGTTCGCAGAGTGATCGCTCTCCGTCGGACTCGTCCGGCGGAAGCAACGTCCTCAATCGTTGCTTCCGCCCGATTAAATCGGACGGAGAGCGGTCAGCGATGCAAACATGAAATGAATATCGGGTATTTTGTGTAGCTGTCAGATATGGCCCCGCCGGTTGGAAACCGACGGTAGCCAAACCTATGTCGATAGGGACCTACAAAATTTGCGAGGAACAAAAACGGAAGTGAAAATACTTCTTAGATTCGATCGCAATAGCAAATTTTTAACAGCCCAGGCTCCGCCTCGCAACTCACTGAATACTGGCGGTCCGCGAGGAATGTCGCAAAAACGGTTAGAAGTGAGTACGATTAGGGCGACGCCGCAAGCGTCGAGACTTCAGCCGTCCGTAAGAAAAGAGAATTTTTAAAATAACATGCTAAACCGAGTTTGCAGTGTTCTGACAGTTGCCGCTTTGATTTCGTTTTCGTCCGATGGATTGCTCCGAGCGCAACCGACGTTCAAGGAGCTACCGGGCTACGAAAAGGTTCGCGAAATTTCCGAGCTTCGGACGGCGTTGGGTGGCGGCGGAAAAGTCGAGCAAATTCGATGGTCCGATGACGGAAGTTCAGCGCAGTACACCGTTGCAGGCAAACGCAAATCGATCGACCTCAAAAGTTTTGTCATCTCCGATGATTCCACGCCGGTAACGCCCGAAGCAACCGAGGGTAGGCGCGGCCAACGAAGAATTGGGCAACCAGCCGTGGGCCGAGCTCAACAACGGTCCTTCGCAACCTCGCCTGATGGCAAATGGAAAGCGGTCTACAGTGACTTCAATATCTCGCTTGAGCCAACCGCGTCCGATACGGAAAGAATTCGAGTTACGAAGGATGGTATCGATCGATTGCGATTCGGGACCGGATGTTGGGTGTACGGAGAAGAACTCAAGCAAAGCGATGCCATGTGGTGGTCGCCCGATAGCTCGAAACTTGCATACTATGAAGTCGACGAGCGAGAAATGGTGGACTATCACTTAACTCTAGACAACACAGCCAACTACACCAAGCTCCAGTCCGTACGCTATCCCAAAGCAGGCGATCCCAATCCAAAGGTGTCGATTTGGATTTACGATCTTGCCAGCAAAAGTGCTAAGAAGGTTGCCATCGATGGAGAGCCGACACAGTACTTGTATTCGGTTCGATTCTCACCCGAAGGGAAGGAATTGCTCGTCAACCGCACGAATCGACGCCAGGACGTGTTGAATCTGCTCGCAATCGATAGCGGCACGCTCGACGTGCGTACGGTGCTGACCGAACGTCAATCGACTTGGCAGGACAACAGTCCGTCCATTCAGTTTCTCGAGGACAACAAGCGATTTGGTTGGGAATCCGAAGCCAACGGATGGAAGCATTTTCAATTGCGCCACATCGACGGTCGCTTGCTCAATCCACTTTCGCAAGTCGGCGATTACGCCTGCAATACTATCCAAAAGATCGACGAAAAATCGGGCTATGTTTACTTCACTGCATTTAGCGACGCCATCCCATACAACTCGCAACTTCACCGCGTAAAGCTCGACGGAACGCATCCAGTTCGGCTGACTTCCTCGCAACTGAATCACACTTCGTTTGACATTTCCCCGGACCACCATTTTGTGATCGCAACACGTGAGCAACTTGAAACACCACCGTGCACCGTTGTGTACGATGAACAAGGTAAAGAGGTGGCTGTTCTAGCCACGGGCGATCGGGTGGATGCAGACAAGGCCAAGCTACCGTTGCCGGAGTTATTCTCTTTCCTGTCTGACGACGGCAAGACAACGATCTATGGCACATTGCATAAGCCCTCCAACTTCGACGCGTCGCGTAAATACCCACTCTTAGTCGATGTCTATGGCGGTCCCGAGAGCATCGGTATCTCAACGCGATACACGGCTGCGAACCCCAATTGCGAGTTGGGATATATCATTGCCAAGATTGGCAATCGCGGTACCACCGGACGAGGAAAGGCATTTGAAAGCGCTACGTATCTCAAGCTGGGCGGCCCGGACTTGGACGATCAAGCGGCGGGAGTAAAATTCCTTCGGCAGCGACCCTACGTAGACGGTGAGCGAGTCGGGATTTACGGTCATTCGTATGGCGGATACATGTCAGCTCTGGCGCTGCTGCGTTACCCAGATGTCTTTCACGTAGCCGTTTCGGGTGCACCTGTGACCGACTGGCGAAACTACGACACGATTTACACAGAGCGCTATATGCAAACTCCGGCAGAGAATGCAGAGGGCTACGAAGCCGGTTCATGCAACAAGATCGCTGACAGACTGAAAGGAAAACTGCTGCTGGTGCATGGGCTCATCGATGACAATGTGCATCCCGCCAATACTTGGCAGCTTTCCAAAGCGCTCAACGATGCGGACAAGCGATTTCAAATGATGATCTATCCCGAGTTCCAGCACGGTGTGGGGAGCACCTACAGTTCGTTGCGTTGGGAGTTTTTCCACCAACATTTGAAGCCGTGATAAGTATCTCCATCGGTTAAGTTTCTGCGAAACGCTGCTTCCGGCCGGGCGAAGCCCGACGGAGAGCAAAAGGCAAAGAAAGAACTGGATGGATTTTTTGCGGGGCGATGTAGCTTCCAGATGCTCCTCCGCCGGGTAAACCCGACGGAAGGAGGGAAGAAGTTTGAAGTTTGAAGTTTGAAGTTTGAAGTGGGAAGGGAGCCGAAAGGCTCAACAACTTTCCGTCGGGTTTCACCCGGCGGAAGTGCATCTGACAGCTACCATTCGCATATCTTCATCCTAGCTCTCCGTCGGGCTTCGCCCGGTCGGAAGCTACGTCTCCTCCAAGCGTCCCCCTTGGCGCATTCCAAATCGCCCCGCGATCATAGCTTCCAAAGCCCCCCGCATAATAGCTCAATCGCAACATCGGCTTCATCCCCTGCGTGTAAACCAAATTGTTCATCAGCGAGAACGCGATGCTTTCCGGTGAGTCGGTCATATCCGGACCCAGCAAGATGTGAAGGTGATTGCTCAATAAGCCAATCCGAGCCAGTCGCCATTTGTGCTTGTGACATGTTCCGATCACTGCGCCACGATACGCTTTCAATACGTCTGTTCGCACTTCATTCCACCCAGCCTCAAGCTCGAGCACTATCTGCAATGCATAGATAAACTCACCATAACTGCTGCGCTGGATCGCTGCCAAATCCACGTTTTTGTCATGGAACTGCAAAGATTCGATCATGGATTGAACTCGTTCGTCGGCCATTCGATGTTTCCGCGTTTGATTGGCAACGTACTCGTCCAGTACTTCCTCCTTCGCATCTCCGCAACTTACGATCCGATAATTGCGACGGAACTCGATTGGCTCCGATTCTCGCGATAGGTATTGCCATCTTCCTTTGATTGATCGCACAATTTGTGATGGTGTCGATTGCGGCTGCGAACTCAGGAAGAACAACGCGACATTCGGCTCTCGAAATTGATACTCGAGGACCTTGATATGATCCTTTGCTACTTCGATTTGAAGCAATTCTATGCACTCGGACGGCGAAGGCAATCGCACCTTTCCAAACACGCTCAATGCCCAATTGAGCTGATAGGCTGGAACGCAATTGGATGCGATATAACGCGGGGTTGGGGGCATGATTCGATCTTTCGAAGCATGATGCGCGGAGAAACGCTGCTTCCGACCGGGCAAAGCCCGACGGAGAGCAACAGACTAAACCAAATATAACGAATTTTTGGATGGCGATGTAGCTGTCAGATGCTCCCCCGCCGGGTGAACCCGACGGAAGGAGGAATGAAGTTTGAATTGGGAAGTGTGAAGCGGGACCTGAGCCGGAAGGCTCATCGACTTTCCGTCGGGTTAACCCGGCGGAAGTACATCTGACAGCTACCTCAAAAGAGCCCGAAAGTTGGCTCTCCGTCGGGCTTGTCCCGGTCGGAAGCCGCGTCGGAGTAGTATATTAGGATCCCGATTCAATCTACCGAGCCTCCCCCTATGCACGACGTCACCCAAATCCTAAGTCAAATCGAAGCTGGCGATCCGTTAGCGGCAGACAAACTGCTGCCGCTGGTCTATGACGAGTTGCGGAAACTGGCGGCGGTGAGACTAGCTCACGAGAACCCCGGGCAAACTCTGCAGGCCACGGCGTTGGTGCATGAGGCTTACTTGCGACTGGTAGGATCTGGCACGGAACAGACTTTTGACCATCGAGGACATTTTTTCGCAGCCGCTGCGGAGGCCATGCGTCGCATTCTGGTCGACAAGGCTCGGCACAAGAAGTCACGCAAAGCGGGTGGCCAGCAAAAACGAGTGGAGTTGGCGAGGATTGATGCAGATAACAAGGGGCCTGGACTCGACATCTTGGCCCTGAACGAGGCCCTTGAGCGGCTCCAGATCCTAGACCCTCGCGCTGCAGAATTAGTTAAGTTGCGTTATTTTGTTGGCATGACCATTCTGGAAACGGCCGCAGTCTTAGGGATTTCGGCGGCAACTGCGAAAAAGGACTGGGTATACGCCAAAACCTGGCTCCGGGCCGAGATGCTCGATCAAGCTCCGGATGACTCGGCAGTTTGAATTTCGTAAAATTTTTCTGTAAATCGCTAGCCAATTCGATGCTCGATCTCGCATTGAACTGTAGAGAGTATTCCATTTCTCCAGGGAGATCCTTCGTGGCGGTCCAGCAACTCGACGAAAAGTCCATTTTCCAAGTGGCTTGCAGCATTGAATCGAACGAGGCACGCGACAATTACTTGCGCCAGGTTTGTGGCCATGAACCGGAGTTGTTGCAGCGAGTTTCCAGGCTGCTGCAAATCCACGCCGAATCTTCGTCTTTTCTAGAGTCTCCGGCGGTTGACGTCGCTGCCACTATTCAGCTTCAGTCACCCGAACTGGCAGGCAAGCGCATCGGTCCCTACAAATTACGAGAACTGCTCGGTGAAGGGGGCATGGGGAGCGTCTATGTCGCGGAGCAGGACAAACCCATTCGACGCAAGGTAGCTCTCAAAATCATTAAACCGGGTATGGATAGCCAGGAAGTGATCGCTCGCTTTG
>JBBRJI010000269.1:0-7447 GCA_038219625.1 Pirellulales bacterium
TGGTCTGGGGCTTCCAAAAGTACTTTGGTCGCGGCGGAGCGGCTGGCTCCCCCAAAAGCCTTAAGGAATCCGCAGCCAATCGCCATCGCAAGTTCATTCGAGGCCAAAATGCCGCCGCTGGCTGCTTCGTCGTTGGCTGACGGCGTCTACGTGCAACTGCCGAAACACATCCGGTCGGCCGGTGTTCAGCATCTTATCGCGGAGTCATGGCCGAAGGGACGAGCGGGCCACATGATGAGATCGCTCTGAGGTTCTTGGCTTGGTACAATCAGGGCTGAAGCTCAAGAATGTTAGTGCATATGAATCCGAAATCGTATTTCGACACGATCGAGTAGATGCTCGAGTTACGATCTCGATCCGAATGCCTAGTCTCGGTTGGTTAGAACCGTTGTTCCCGGAACGGAGGGAGCGGCGTCAACCGCTCGTAGACGACCTGGAAGATTAAGCATCCAAACAAAAGATTGCGTCGAAACATGAGTGCAATTCACCCAGGAAAATGGTGGCATAGGGACGAGGATTCTGACCGAATCGTTTGCGATCTGTGTCCACGCCAATGCAAGATGAAAGAAGGGGATCGTGGCTTTTGTTTCGTTCGCAAAGTTGAAGGCAATCAAATGGTGCTCGACACCTACGGTCGCAGTACAGGCTTTTGCATCGACCCCATCGAAAAAAAGCCTCTCAATCATTTTTACCCCGGAACAAGCGTCTTGTCGTTTGGAACGGCCGGGTGCAATCTTGGCTGTCAATTTTGTCAAAATTGGGATATTTCCAAATCGCGAGAAGTAGCAAAATTGAGTTCTGTGGCGGAACCGGAGCTGATCGCACGAGCAGCCATGGAACTCGGCTGCAAAAGCGTTGCCTTCACTTACAACGATCCCGTAATATGGGCTGAATACGCAATTGACACCGCCAAGGCTTGTCGAGCGATTGGCATCCAAAGCGTGGCGGTAACCGCGGGCTACATTTTGCCTGAAGCGCGACGCGACTTTTATGTGCACATGGATGCTGCCAACGTTGACCTGAAAGCCTTCACAGAAGACTTCTATCGCAAGATCACCTACTCGCATCTAGAGCCTGTACTCGATACGCTGCGTTACTTGAAACACGAAACCGACGTGTGGTTTGAGATCACCAACCTCATCATTCCAGACTTGAACGACTCTGAGGATGAGTTGACTAGGATGTGCGATTGGATCCTCAAGGTACTTGGTCCTGACGTGCCGGTTCATTTTTCCGCCTTCCACCCCGACTTTCGCATGATTGATCGGCCACATACTCCGTCCGAAACACTGCTCCAAGCACATGGGATCGCAAAGCGCGCCGGGCTACATTTTCCGTTCGTGGGTAACATTCACGATGTCAAACATAGTTCGTCCTACTGCAGTCATTGTTCTTCCGTGTTGATTGAACGCGACTGGTATCAATTGGGTAAGTATGGGTTACTGGGTGATTTGTGCGGCGTGTGTGGAGCGAAGCAGCCTGGGCGTTTCGGTAATTCGCCCGGTGATTGGGGACGCAGACGGCAGCCGGTGAACTTGGATACTTTCCGCCAAACAAATCTACAAAATGAAGTCCATCGGGTATCATTGCCGATATTGCGAACTCACCAAGAATCGCCATTGGATTCGCCTGAGCCCCCTGCAAATCGTTTGTCCTTTTTTCCCATCGAGGAAGCCATGCCAAGTCAATCCATGTCCGCTCCAGTGAAACTCGCGATGCTTAAACTGGATGAACTGAGCGATGAGCAAAAAAGTTCCATTCAAAAGGCGGCACAGTTTGTGGTCATTGCGACGGTTTGCAACCGCAAATTGACGAGTGAATGGCTCAATATTCTCGGACCGATGGTTGACTTGCATGTGATGGGGATGTTCACGACGCTCAGCCGTGGAACTCAGTTGAGAGGTTGTTGCGGATTCCTTGGTCGGCCTACCAAACTCCAAGACGCGATCCTGTCGTCAGCTCAGCGCACCGCCAAAGAGGACTCGCGAATGCCTGCGATTTCGACATCTGAATTGGCGTACCTGAATCTCGATGTTTCCGTACTTGCATCGCCGATGGTCCTCACCGTTCCAGCAGAACAGAGGATGGAACATATTCAAGTTGGAAGGCACGGCCTCAAAATCACGCGTGGTCAGCAGGCTGGACTTCTCTTGCCCAATGTTCCCGTTGAGCAGAATAGGAGCGAGGAGCAGTTTCTGGAAGGGGTATGTCGCAAAGCTGGAATCCCAGACGCTTCATGGATGGACGCGGACACACTCCTTGAAACCTTTGAGGGCGTCGTGATCGAAGGTAAAATCGACATCGCCAACTTGCCTTCTGAAGTGCCGATCCGAAGTGCGCCAGGGGATATCTCCAGTCTATTGAAACTGAAGCAGGTCGCGACACAGAACTTGATCGCGTTTTCGCATGGCGCCACACCAACCTACTACGCACTCGATGCGATGGACGGGAATGTCAACGGTCTCGTTTTGACGATCGTCGATACGGAGACCAAGAAACCGCTAGCACATTGGATCAAGACTTCCTTGCGAAATGACATGCCACTTCAATCGAGCCTATTCGATCTTTGCAAAGCAGCATCCGAAGTGCTTTCCAAAGCCCGGTTCCAGAAAGCACTGGACATCGAGCTAGCGATCACGGTTCTTTTCGACACCGTTCATCACGGCGCGATTCAATTCGACGATTGGGATGGGAACCACTTGAAGTCCAAGTTGAGCCACTGCGAAACGGATGGTTTAAGGCCCGAGTCGCGCGCCGTCATCGCCGTTTGCGGCGATCGCGCTTCTGTAGCGTTCGATGCGGAGAAGAGTCTCGAGGCGTTGCTGAACGAAGCGGCTAACTCAATTAAGACGCGTCGGAATCCAATCGGTATCTACTCGATGGGATGCATGTCGACCGCTAGCTCACTCTTGGCAAGCAATACAACGATGGCGAATAGCGACGAAGATGTTCGAATGCCCGCGGTTGCCGAGGGTTTTTATCCTTCCAATCCAGATGCCAGACACAAACTCGTGGCTGATATAAAAGCAAACCTACCGGCAGATGTATCAGCCGTCCCCGCATTGGCGATCATGACCCCGCATGCGGGTCTTCGTTATAGCGGCCAAGTTGCAATGGATGTATGGAGCCGTGTGCAATTGCCCTCAACACTGCTAATTATCGGCCCAAAGCATACCGCCTTGGGGTGTGATTGGGCGGTATCGCCGTCGCAAGCGTGGGAACTACCTGGCGGAGAACGATGGCAGGCAGACAAGGAGTTGATGCACAAGCTGGCCGGGGGGGTTGAAGGGATGGAACTGGATTTTGCCGCTCATGCACGTGAACATGGCGTCGAAATACAGCTTCCTATTCTCGAGGCACTTTCGACGAAAGAAGATCGCCCCAAGCTGGTAGCGATTGCGTTGAAAAGTGCTTCGTTGGAAGAGATTATGTTGGCATCCGATCAACTGGCGGACATATTGCGAGATTTGCCGGAACGACCGTTATTGGTAATTTCGAGCGATTTGAATCACTACGCACCCGAAGCGGAGAATCGACGCCGTGACCGGCTGGCGATTGACGCGATGTTGACTGGCGATCCGAAGCGACTGATCGAAGTTTGCAAAGTCAACTTCATTAGTATGTGTGGGCTCGTTCCGGCAGCGATCATTATGCAGACGCTGATCAATCTCGGCGAGTCGTTTACGGTTGAGGAGGTCAGTTACGATAACAGCGCAAGCAAAGGAGGCGATTCGAACCGCGTGGTGGGCTACGCCGGAGTTGTCTTCCGGGCGACCTGAGTTGTTGATGATCCACGTTTAATCTCAAGTCGCCTGTTGCCAAAACTACTGCTCTTTGGTTAGAACTTGGCTCAATCGCTTTAAAACGCTCAAAGTTCGATCGCAACTTTCTGTACCGGAGACAGACGCCATGGCCCTACAAGACATTGAAGAAATCACTAAGTTCCTGAACGCCCGCGGTTTCCAAGATGCCGACGAGATGGCCCACGATGCCGTGGAAGAGGGGGAGCCAATCGTAGAGACCATCTGTTTTCACGAAATTGCCGAGGATTTGTTCAACCCAATTCACAATGCAACGTGGGTTGAGGAGGCCGCCGAAGATGGCGATCACGAAATCGGCGAGCACATCAAACGCTTGCTAGCAACAGGTGCGGATCCCCAGGATCTGGCGATTTTCTCCCGGTACATGCAGCGAAGGTTTGCAGGCGATTTGGGTCGAATCCTCGATGGAATTAACTTGTACACATCGCCGGAACGCCCTTTTGAGGACTTTGGAATCTTTGCACTTGTGGATGGAAAACCGACAGCCCAGATAACCGAACTGGAAGAGGGGCTTGGGTTCTGGGATTTGGACTCCGAAATGGAGCTGTCGCATTCCGTGGCCAAGGCCTTGGAGGAGGATGACAGCAGTGACGAGGATTGATCACGATTTTACTTTTTGGCAAAACGCGTGACGAAGGAGTTTTTAGGAACTAAACTTAAGCTTCGAAAACTCCTCCGTTTCTTACACGAATCATTGCCTATGACTCGCAATTCGATTTTTCGCAGCCTCCCTTATTTTGCGATTCTTGTCTTGGCTTTGCTTGCTCCCCGTCAAGTCTTCGCTCAAGCGTATAAGGAGGACGTGGGCTTTAATCGATTAAGGAACGAAGTAGGTGCGGGATTGGCAAATGGGGCTGGAGTAACCGCCATTTATGCTGAAGCAAATGTGGGAGGAGCTGGCACCAACACCTATTATCCCAACACTGCGGACTCTGAATTCACTGGTAAGACGTTTGTCGATGCCAGTGGCGTATCCCCTCGCAACGAATCCTCACATGCAACGACTGTCGGCCAGTTATTTTTTGGCAATTCGTCAAGCATGTCGTCCGGTGTCTCCACTATACAAGTCTACTTCGCCGACGATTTCGTTTTAAATCGCCAGAAAAGTTTACAGGCGGGAGTTAACCCGATGCCTGTTCCCTCGTTTTCGGTGATGAACCACTCCTACATCGCGACGGATTTAACTCAGGCCAGAGCTTTCGATGCGAATGCAAGGCTCGACTACACAGTTGCACGCGATCATTTCACGTCGGTGGTAGCGTTAGGCAACGGTGGAGCATTGCCACAAATCTATGGTCAGTCATACAACTCGATTGTGGTTGGGTTAAGCAATGGAGGCCATAGTCAGGGTGTAACCAATATCGGAGTTCCCGGAAGAGTAAAGCCCGATATCGTTTCGCCCCAAGGGACAACCAGCGCCGCCACACCGCTCGTGGGTTCGGCAGCCGCATTGCTTCATCAAGCTGCGAATGATTTCGGTATGTCCAGCGCCCGGAATAGCGAAGCGATGAAAGCCATTATCATGGCGGGTGCCACAAAAGACACCTTGCCAGCCTGGTCCAACACGTCAACCCGACCGCTCGACAGCATTTATGGCGCCGGGCAACTTAACGTATACAACAGCTTTAGGATGTTGGAAGCAGGCGAAACGAATGGTGCGATCAGCATTCCGATTACCAATACAGCAACCACCAGTGGATTGCGAGGATGGGACTACGGCGCATCGATCACTTCCGGGATACCTCAATATTGGAATTTCAATGTGGCCGAGGGGCAGTCGATTTCCGAAGCCTCGATCTTGTTAACCTGGAACGCCCAATACAAAAACGCCAATGGCGATTTCGATTCCACGCTTTCCTTGGCCAATATGGACCTGAAGCTGTTCAACTCCAGCAATGGCATATTAGGTTCAGAAGTAGGTGCGAGCTTAAGCTTGTTCGACAACGTCGAGCATATTTATCTTAAAAACTTAGATGCTGGGTTGTATACGATTGCCGTTTACTCCGACTCGAATACCAGCTTCGGCTTGGCCTGGAACATTACAGCGGTTCCCGAGCCAAGTAGTATTGCTTGCCTTTTCCTAGTCGGAATGTTCGCATCCGTGCGAGTTCTAAAATCAAAAAGGCATCGCCGAAATCGCAATTCCTTCAGAATTCCATTGGATTGATTGCCAGTTGAAAGCAATTAGCCAATGGATGAAAGTCTGTTTCTTGCGTATCATAGAATGGCTGTCTGAGCCTCACCAAAATCGAATCCTATTCATCCATTGATTACCAATGTCGACCGCATCTGCTGTTGCTAAGCCAATTGTTGCTTCCCAAGACCCCTATTTCCAGGAGCTTTTTGCCGAGCGAATCGGCGGCGTTGGTTACGGAAAAGGCAATGAAATCTACAAATTCGAAAAGATCAAACGGGCCAAACGCAAGGCGTTGGCTGACTATCCCAATCGCGGATTGCTCGATTTTGGAATCGGCGAAAACGACTCGATGGCCGATGCCAAAGTGCGGCAGCAAATGTCCCTCGAAATCAATCGGCCAGAAAACCGAGGGTACATGGACAATGGTCCCGCCGAATTCAAGCAAGCCGTCAGTCGATTCATGAAACGGGAGTTTCAGGTCGACTTGGATCCCGCAACCCAAATCAATCACTGCATCGGTAGCAAAACCGCTCTGTCCATGTTGCCCGCTTGTTTCATCAATCCTGGCGACATCACCATGATGACTGTCCCCGGGTATCCCGTGGCTGGTACCCATACCAAGTACTACGGTGGTACCGTGTATCGCTTGCCACTTTTGGCCGAAAACCAATTTTATCCGGACTTTAGCCAAGTCACCGATGAGACTTGGAACAGGACCAAAATGGTGGTCGTCAATTACCCGAATAGTCCAACGGGTCAAGTTGCCACGCAACGGTTTTACGCGGAGATGGTTGAGCTGGCCCACAAACATAAGTTCATCGTCGTTCAGGATGCGGCCCACATTCTCTTGACATTTCGAGGCAAGCCTCTGAGTTTCTTGCAGACTCCGGGCGCAATGGATGTCGGTGTCGAAGTTCACTCGATGAGCAAGGGTTTCGACATGATCGGCTGGCGGATAGGTTGGGTCTGCGGAAACGCAAAAATCGTTCAAGCCTTCTCCGATGTTAAGGATAACTGCGACAGTGGCCAATTTGGGGCCGTACAGCGAGCCGCTATCACTGGACTCGATTCGCCTGAAATCCCACAACGCATTAATACGAAGTACCGCCGTCGACTTGAAAAGTTGGTGGCCTGTCTTCGTCATTGTGGTTTCACTTGCGAGGTTCCAGGCGGAAGTTACTTTCTGTACACCAAGGCTCCTAAGGGGATACAAAGTGGATTGCAGTTTGCAAACGCTGAAGAGGCGTCTCAGTATTTCATCACCGAGCATTCGATGGTGACCGTTCCCTGGGACGACGCGGGGAGCTTCTTGCGATTCTCCGTCACCTACGAAGCCGACGATGAATCGGCTGAAGACGCGTTAATGACGGAAACACTTCGACGTATCGGTTCGCTGTCGCTAACCTTCTAAAGCGATCGGACTTCTGCCGAAAGGCGATTATGAACTTAACCCGTGTACTCCAGCCATACGTTTGCTGCTTGGGCAATC
>JBBRJI010000270.1:0-7441 GCA_038219625.1 Pirellulales bacterium
AAACGAGAAGCGGTCAGAACCGCTTGAACCATCCCGGACGATTGAGCGCGATTTTGCCAAGCGATGTCATGCGCCGTTCCGTGAGCCACACTCGTTCGAATGATGGGCAATCCCAAGGTCACGTTCACGGCGTCGAACATATCCAAAAGCTTCAATGCGATATGTCCTTGGTCATGGTACATGGCAACCACGGCATCGAAGCCGCCATCGACTGCTTTGGGCATCAACGTATCGACCGGCAGCGGCCCCACAACATCGATTTGATGCTCCCTGGCCTTCAAGACGGCTGGCGCAATGATGGTTTGCTCTTCCGAACCAAAACGACCGCTCTCACCAGCATGTGGATTGAGGGCCGCTACCGCGATCCGGGGTGCGCCCCTTAGGCCCATCGACTTGCGAATGCGTTTGAAAACATCGTTGGCTAGTCCGATCTTTTCGCTGATGCTAGCGACAGTCAGGTGCTCAAAAACTTCACGGAGTGCCATGTGCAAAGTGACGTGCACAACACCGAAGCCTGCTGCACCGCCATGACGAGGGCGACCAGGTGGCAAGTACAACATCATCGCATGTTCCTTGACGCCGCAAAGATGAGCGAGGAGTTCGGTGTGTCCAGGCCAATCGTGACCAGCCGCATGCAACGCAACTTTATGCAACGGAGAGGTTACGATCGCATCCACTTGGCGTTCCATGGCCAACTGAGTCGCACGGACCAAGCAATCGTAGGCAAGCTGTCCTCCTCGCCTATCAACTATCGGTTTGGTAGCACGATCCGCTTCCGCGTCTCCAGTCACAAGGCACCAAAGTGACGGAACCGTTTGAGAATTTGGCGCACTTGATTTCGTCAGCCACTCATCGACCGAATCCACTGCCATGATTTCGAGATCGACTGCGGACATTTGTGCGGCCTGCTTAAGGAGGGCAGGGCGTCCCAGTACCAACGGCTTGCAATGTGCGTTCAGTCGACCACTTGCAATCGACTTGACGATGATCTCAGGACCAACACCGGTTGGATCCCCTATGGTGATAGCGATGTTCGGCTTGGCTTGCTGCGTCATGTTAGCGTTGGGCTTGGTTGGCCAGTTTTGCCTTTTCAATTGCCTTGGCCAATGCATTTGGGGGCACGGTGGAACGCCACACATCGACGACCCTTCCGGCGCCATCCACTACGAGCGTCGTTGGGTACGAGAATCCACCAGCGGTCATCAGTTGACTAACGCGAGTTCTCGAAAATTCGGCGGGGTCGGAGTAAACTGGAAGATCGTTCGCTTCAACTTGCTGAAGGAATTTATTGGTGTAAAACCTGAGGGAGTCAGGCGTCTCTTTGTTTCCGTTGCTACATGAAATACTCGCAAAAAGTACTTCGGAATCTTGGCTGTAAGCCCGCTGCGTTTTGACAAAGTCCGGAAGCTCCTCAACACACTCTGGACACCAATAGCCCCAAAAATGCAGGACAACGACTTTGCCTTTCATATCCGCTTCCTCAATCTTCGATTCGGTGTTGAGAAGCGGTTGAATGTCCATCTCGGTAATGGTTTGGCCGACAATGCGAGCTTTTTCTCTCCCGATGATGAGCAGAACGCAAATCCCAACCACCATGAACACGCCTGCGAGCAAAAGTGGGAGAATGGCTGGCGAGGACCGCATTGTCGATTCTTTTTTGAGTGCGGTGGAGTCTTCGGTGGAGGACATGATAGCTACTGGTTCTATGGGTTGATGGACGCACAATGCGTCGACATTTTCAGTGATCTGCCACTAATTGTAGCCGTGAAGGCAAATCCTTGCGATCTCAAAACCGAGCTTCCGCCACGACTGCCGGCGAAGAACTCGACTAAGGCTAAATCGAAAGGCCGCGGGTTGAAAAATTGTCGCCTCCCTGCGAAAATAGGTGGAAAGCTTTGTTCCTTCCATTCAGCGTTCCAGACAGCATAATTCATGCGATGCCCCTATTGTTACAGTGATAACGACGGAGTTCGAGACTCCAGAATCGTTGAGGATGGCAAAGCGATTCGACGGAGGCGTTTTTGCAACCATTGCCGCCGCCGGTTTACGACCTACGAACGAGTCGAGGGGTTACTACAAGTTCGGAAGCGAGACCAGACAAATCAGGACTTCAGCCGTGTTAAAATCGAGCGTGGACTTCGAGCAGCGTGCTGGAAGCGGAAAATTGACGCGGAAGAGATTCAAAAACTGGTCGGCGACATTGAATCGCACATCTTAGATAACTACGAGAAGGAAGTTTCCAGCGAGGAGATTGGGAACTTATGCATGGAATTTTTGAGGGAGGTGGATCAAGTAGCGTTTGTCAGGTTCGCCAGCGTCTACCGGAGCTTCAGCGACGCCCAGGACTTCGTCGACGAATTGACACCGATACTCAAGATCAAGGCAAAAGCCAAAAAGAAAAAATCGTCCAAAGAGATGGAGCCTTGAGGACGAATCGATCACAATAGTGCGAAAGGCGACAAGGAATAGCCAATCAAAATCTTTGACAGGCTGGTTGCGGTAGAGATAAAATCGTTCTCATTCACTCAATGGGGGGCGAAACGATTGATTGATCTATCCAATTTAGTTGCACCACGAGCAAGTGTCTTTCAAGGGGCTGAACGGGTCCCTATTACGGACGCAATAGAAAGCATCCGGTCGTCCACGACTCGGCATAGCGTTCTGCTTAGCGGAGTTGCATGTGAGTACGCGCTCGACTATTTACAAAATTTCTACCGCGACGACCCCAGAATTCATGTCGCTCCATCCTTTTTTTGGGACGATGCCGACGATTCGTGTTGCGTTTCCATTCATACCGACAAAACAATCCCGTCTTCTTACACGCTATCGGTTGCACCATGGGATCGCGATGATGTCATTCAATACATGCTCGCAACCAATGCCCGCGAGTGCTCCTGCATTATCACTCGAATCCAGCCCGATTTTTTTGCACTGGTCCGAGGTGGGTTTTCACTCTGGAAGTGCATTATTGAGACGATGCTTCGGTTTCCAAAGGAGACGGATTTTCAACAAGTTCTGAAAAAACTCCTTCGAATGAGGTTGCCGTCAACGGTCCCGTCGTGGGGTGGCGAACCGATGAAATGGCTTGCCGACCAACTCCTCGCTTCTCAGTCTTTGGACAAGCTACTACTGTTAAGCGACGACCCGATATATAGGTCACTTTTAGGCATCTCATCACTCCGCCTAGAAATCGAAACGGATCGCTTTGCCGAACTACTTATGCACTCCAACAAAAGCATACTTCAGAATCTGCACAGCAACCAAAGGTTAATTGAAGTCAGCAAACGTTTGCGAGGCAAGAGGGCTGTCGCCGTTTTTTTGAAGAGCTGCGTTTTCGAGAAATACGCTTCGACTTCGGTCTCTATCCTTTCGCAAATCGAGCCGTCATGGAAGCCAGAAAAAAGGGCCAGCTACCGATTCCAGAACGCCTACTTGGCCGGAGCGTGTTGGTCGGGATCGTATCTTGAACGAGCGCAATTCGACGGGGCAAATCTGACGAATATTTGTTTGGACCAATCTGTATTAACGGATTCCGCGTTCGCATTCACCAACGGGGATGACGCTTCGTTTGCAGATGCATGCTTGCGTGGCGTAAAAGCCAACAAAGCCTCGTTCCGCTTGGCAAATTTTAGCCGGGCAGAAATGTGCCAAACGCAATGGGCAGAATCCGACTTCGAACAAGCGAACTTCTCGGAATCGTTGCTGAATGAATCAGCATTTGTAGGCTGTGATTTTCGCAATGCAAATTTTCGAGCCTGCGAAGCAAGGCATATCCGATTAAGTCAGTGCATGCTCGCGGGAGCGGACTTTTCCGATGCTCAGTTAAACGGTTCGCAATTGGAGAAACTTGATTTTCAAGAAGCACTTCTGTGCCGTACGAACTTAAGCCAAGCCAGCCTGTTTCGAGCAACGCTTAATTCCCTGACGATTCATCAATGCAATTTCGACGATGCCAATCTCTTTGATGCTGCCTTGTCCGGCTCGCGAATGCGAGAATCCAGCCTGTGTCGCGCTTGCCTCGCCAATTCTAGACTGGGTGAAATCGACTGGGAGCAATGTGATCTTCGAGAAGCCAATTTTAGTGGTGCAACGTTTCACTACGGATCGACGCGATGTGGCATCGTTGCCAGTCCGTATCCGTCGCATGGAACGCGGACTGGATTCTACACGGACGACTGGGAGGAATTGGTTTTTAAGACGCCGGAGCTCGTGAGGAAAGCCAGTCTCGTGGGCTGCGATTTGCGGGGCGCGAATCTGCATGGGGTAGATTTTTATCTGGTCGATCTAAGAGGTGCGATTCTTGATCCATCCCAACGACAACTTGTTTCCGCATCGGGCGCCATTCTGGATTGACTCAAAGATTCGGCGTACTGGCTATTTTCACGCAAACCCATATCAAGTAGGCGGACCACGCAATCAAGACAACGCTCGCCACTCCAAATAGCTTGATTTTCCAATCAGCCCGCATCTGTCGCCAGCTCAAATCGAGGTTCAAAAGCTCCGTCAAAATCAAATTGGTCGTCAAAATCTTCGCGATGATCGGTCTTGCTCTTGCGCATTTCGCGAATTCGAATGAGGTTGTAAACAATTTCACCGAAATCGCCCGTTGAATGGATTCCCCAACTGTTCAACACCGTTTTTGCCATGAATCCGTATCGATCGAGAGCGAACTCGCGAATCGCCTGGCACAGTTGCTGACCCGTCAAATGATGATCTTGCTTTGCTTCGCTTCCTTCATCGTTGGTGGCCGGCATCTTCATGATTTCTTGGGCGTAAGCCAGAGCGTCTCGCACGAATTGATAGGCTTCCAAATGGTACCGCTGGTCTTGCATCAGTAACTCAACTACGGCCTGTAGGTGTTCTTTCATAGTAAACTCAGTTCTCAGCTCCACGTTTTAATACGGTCAAGCAATCGCTTGCAGGAATCAAGATCCGTCGGTTATCTTCGGTAATGAGCAAAAGCTGCTGCGCTAAAAGTTCGACCCCTATTACTCTACCGCGTCCTTGCGACGTCACAATCTCACTTCCGACTGTCGGCAAGTCGGCGGCCAGTTCTTCGTAGGTGTCATTTTCGTAGCGAAGACAGCATTTTAGCCGTCCACAACGACCTGAAATCTTGTTCGGGTCGAGGGTGGCCTTTTGAAGTTTGGCCATTCGCATTGAGACCGGTGGCATTTCGGACAGGTGGGTGTTGCAACACACCGGCTTACCACAGTCACCATAATCTGCCAGCAATTTCGCTTCGTCGCGTGCTCCGATTTGGCGCATTTCAATTCGGGTTTTGTATTCCGAGGAAAGCCGCTTCACCAATTCGCGAAAATCCACTCGGTCGTCCGCCGAATAGTACACCATCATTTGTTCGCCTCCGAGGATGATCTCCAAATCCACCAACGACATAGGCAAGCTCATTTCTTGTATCAATTGCTTGCACTTTCCAAAATTTATTTTTTGCCTTTCCAAAATGTTTTGGTACTCGTTTTCGTCCTCGACCGATGCGTCACGTTGAATACTTCCATTCGGAGGATCGTTCATTTGACTCAAAACATGATCGGTAGCTTCACACAAGACTTCCCCTCTTTCCAGACCGCGGTTGGTACGAGCGACGACGATATCGCCACGAAGTTGGTCCGTTCGGGAATTCATTACGAAGAGAGTGCGCATCAAACCGCATCGGACAACGTACCGGGGCATACTGAATCAGGAAAAGAAGAGGAGTGGCTGACGGGAGGTCCCGCTTGGTTTATCACCGGATTGTAACCCAAAATCCTCACCCGCTGTTGCCTTAGTGAACAAGTTCCTCGGTTACCGACAATAAGGAGTAATTCTGGTATCCTTTGAAGTATCGCGTTTTCGGAATGCGAAGGACCGTAATGCCAAATTTCCCCAGTACAATCCAACTTGGAATTGCAAGATGCCTTTTCCTGCGTCACCAGATGATAGACCCGATCCGCTTGAAAACATGCCGGCCATGCGTGCCCGGATTCCTGAACATGTCGCTCGGGGGGAAGTGAGTACCGGCGTGATCGTTGTAACAGGTGGAACGGAATACGTCCTTGATTTCGTGCGGAATTTGCCTCGGCCAAATATGATTGTGGCCCGAGTCGTCTTGCCTCACATGGTTATGCCCCAGTTTATTGACGCGTTGGCAGCCAATGTCGAGCTGTTTAGGCAGCGGTATGGTGAATTGCCGGGAATCCCACAACCCGCAGTCGTTTCGCAACCCGTTTCGTTTGGGGCTGGAATGGTAGCAACCAATCCAGCGAGCCAAGTGCCAGGCTCCCCTCCTGCCGCTGAAACTAGCTCGGTCGACGTTTGGCCCGGTTCGACGCCGAGTCCTGGCCCAGGAGCCTCAACTCCTACTGGCGAATCGAATCCTAATTCAGAATCGCCGGGAGAACCGTCCGGAAACCAGCCACCCGCTCCGACGAATCCGACTCCCGCCAATGCCCAAAATCAATCGACCCATCTTCGGCGACAGAATCCGCAGGACGTTTACGATGACCTCAAGCTTCGCGATGAAATTCTAAGCGGAGCCTATGCCAATGCTGTTATGATCGGGCATGGACCCTTCGAATTCAGTTTCGATTTCATCACCAATTTTTATCCGCAATCGGCAGTGAGTTGCCGAGTTTATTTGGCATCGGGGCATATCTATCGATTGCTTGAGTCCTTGAGAGCTTCGTGGGAACAGTTGCGTCCTAGACTTTCTCAAGGCAACCCACCGCCGAATCCACCGCCACCGAACCAACCACAACCACCTCGGTGATTTCGGTTATGTCACTCCATCCCCCTCCAACCTTTCGACCGGACCCTCGCGAAATTATTCTTGCGAGTTCGTCGCCGCGCCGACGCGAATTGCTTGCTCGATTCGGCTACAAGTTTCTAGTGTTGGAACCGGACCCCAACGCGGAGTGCGGAATCTGCTCACGCGAAACACCCCCTGAGTTGGTCGCCAGATTGGC
The DNA here is from genome assembly GCA_038219625.1 of Pirellulales bacterium. GTDB lineage: Bacteria > Planctomycetota > Planctomycetia > Pirellulales > Pirellulaceae > JBKCUI01. The sequence goes on from JBBRJI010000270.1 coordinate 6,963, forward strand.
TTTTCAAAAAGCCGCCAACGTCATCGCAAAGATCGATTCAGGGTTGGTGTTATCCTGCGACACGGTGGCTGAATGTGTCGCGATCATCCTCGGTAAACCAGAAAACCGGGAGCATGCTAGACAAATGCTGAAACGGCTTCGAGGTCGCAAGCATTCGGTCTATAGCGGCGTTTGCCTCTGGGACAAGGCGACATCGAATCGATCCATTCGTGTCGACGTATCGCACCTATGGATGGAGCCGATCACGGACGCGGAGTTGGAAGCGTTTCTGGACACGGAACAGTGGGTCGGCAAAGCGGGAGCGTTTGGGTTTCAAGATGGTCCAAATTGGATCCGGCTAGAGAGTGGATCCGAATCGAATGTCGTTGGCTTGCCGATGGAGATGTTGGCGACGATGCTCGCAGAATTAAAAGTGTAGTGCTGACGCTAGTGGTGTATCCAGCCTAAGAGTTGGGGTTCTTGCGTAGCGGAAGCCGCGT
>JBBRJI010000271.1:0-7438 GCA_038219625.1 Pirellulales bacterium
AGATCATCCGAAGATTTCGATTGCGCTGCCGAAGCGCGCGGAAGGTGTCGAGTAATGTAAGTGATTCGTGTGGCCTCCCGGTCGTTGCTGAGACCTCATTGATCTTCTGCAGCATGTAAGGCAGCTCGTCAAACATTAGGAGGAGCAATCGGTCTGGATGTTGCGAGCAGAAACCCTCGACAACCTTTTCGAGTGTATCACGCCCCCCAATTCGATACCTCCCGCAGCTTCCCAAATTCCTTTGAACCAGCTTTTAGCTGTTTCTGTTTTTGTCAGTAGAGGACGGAAGCGGTTGAGAAGAAGTTCGGTTAGGCGATCGCACGAATCGATCCCTTCGACCTCAAGAAACAGGACATCGAAGTCTTTGTCAGGCTCGGCTGCCATCTTGGTGATAATGGTCGTCTTGCCAACGCGACGTTCCGCCAAGAATCGAAGCGACCCCTCTTCTGGCGGTTTCTTGAGCATGTTCCAGACGCTCTCGATGAAACGGTCGCGGCCGACCACGTTTTTTGGATCTACTTGAATGCCCATTGCTCAGAACCTCTGACAAAACCAAGACTATTACGCGACGCGTGAGACACGCGACTAATTCATCGTACGACCAATACGTCGCATGTCAACACTTCAGGTAGGATTTTCATTCGGTTCCTGCGGAATAAAAGGCATGCAAAAGGCCATCGGGGTAAAAGGCCATCGGGGCCATCCATCCTACTGGATTCTCCATTTTGGGGACAAGTACGTCCGACAGGGGGCTATTAAATTGGGGTGCAGGAAAATCACTGTCATGGTCAAACTTTCATTTCGTCCGAAACTGCGTCAACCACGAACAATTGACTCGTTTGAGTGCCCTAGTTGACTGTTGCCTCCCCAAAATATCGACGGATTGGGGGGGCCTATTAGGCCCAGGAATCGACCTACTTGGCCTTCGCCTCCCAAATCGTCTTGGACCTCACAAGCGTCCAGTGGTAAAATGCGTGGTATGGACATCACACCGGTTGGCAATGCTGAAATCGTCGTTAAGCGACTCGTTGAGCGAGGGGCGTTTCCCACGCCCGATTCGGCTGCTAATAGCCTAATCGCCGAATTTGCTTCCGTGGCTTCGATGGACGAACGTTCAAACCTTCGTCTCCCTGATCTCGCATTTGCGATTGACGAGTCTAGCACTATTCCCGAATTTCCACGACCATCTTCGAAGACTGTTGTTGTGCAGGAATCGACAACTTTGCGTCTACCTGAGATTCTCGATCCGGTATGACCATGTATGGATTGCCTGCTGCCGATGCAGTACTAACTCAAGGCGACATTATTGACGGATTCCCAATCATAGATTGGGAAGAAGTCAAAGAGCCGTCGCCTCGATGGGAGTTGCCTTCTACCGTTGGACCCCTAAGGTCATGGGAAAACGATTCGGACCTCGGCAACCTTTTTAGGTTCTTGGCGTTGCTAGGGATCGTTGGTATCCACGATGAGGCACTCGTTGATACGCAACCTGAAGAACCAGAATCGGAAGCGGCGGTTGATTGGAGCCAATTCAGTGGGCGTGAACACTTGGATGCCGTGCGAGCATTGCTGGCCGGGCGTGAACCCGTGCCTACTGTTGATGGGCCCGTCGACTTGGCGTTCACTGACTTGGTGCATCTCTTGACCGTCTCACACTTTTGTGACGCGGACGATGGCCCTGTGATGATTTCGCTACGACTACCTGTGCAAGACTTCACACGAGTTTGCTCGGCACGCCGTCGCCGATTCGCTCGCCACACTGCCGGACGGAACTGAGGTCGAATTCGTGCATTCGGTCGTTGGCACGAATGACGGCTGCCATCGTTACCGTGGTGTCATTCGTAATGGTGGCTTCCATTTACGTTTTACGCATCCCCCGATGACCGCTGTTGACGTTCGCGATGTCCTTGATTTGATGCAACTGGCATTAGGGAGCAAGGCCATTCCTGTCGACAATCACGAGGAGGAAAGTCGGATGCGCGAGGCCTACTATGAAGAAACTGGTGAAAGAGCTCCAATTCGCAACGGAAAAATCAAGACTGACGGTGGACGCCATGCCATAGTACGCTGCAAATTCGTAACACAATTTCTCGATCGTAGCCCGTGGGACGTAGCTGGCTGGGACCTCAGTCCCGACAGACAAGAATTCCTAGTAATGAAGAACTTGGTCGGGACAAGGGTCCCAACCAACAACTTAGGCGATGAGCGTCATTCTGTTGACCAAGTTCCATTTCCAGAATGACTATTCACAGACTGACCGTCTCTTCCACCAAATTTTTCCTCCCAACGAGCTTGCAATGTGCTCTGCAATCGCTCCTGGAAACCTTGAGGCAATTCATACGGCTTACCAGCACGATAGAGAGAAATGGTTTGCCGAATGTTATCGACCACGACTTGGCAAGGATTGCAGCCCGCAAGATGCTCGGAAAATTCCTCGCAAATCTCGGTGAGCTGCACACCATCCACGTATTCATTGAGCGCTTTCAGCAGTTCTTCGCAGGTCATATGGTCTTCCTCGCAAACATTGCGTCAGGTTATTGGTCCAGGAATAGAGAAAAGGTTACAAGAATTCACGAATGTTTGTGGTCAGGGAGCATTGCCTGAGCGGAGTCACCAAATTTTCTGGTCAATCGCTCGCGAAGTGCAAGTCGCGCACGCAGCAACCGCACCTTGACCGTCGATTCGGTCAGTTCCATTGCCTCGGCAGTTTCACGAACAGACAGCCCTTCGACGTCGCGCAAGATGAATACCAAGCGATACTTTTCATCGAGTTCAAGCAATGCCTTGTCGATCTCTTGCTGTACCTCCGCCCGCTGAGCAATCTTGTCCGGCGGCTCACTCCAAGGAGCGATGAACTCGGGGTGTGGCATATCTTGATAGCTATCGCCGGAACTCCAGTCCGACATGGAAACCACGCTTAATCCTCGCTTCTTCCGCAAGATCTTGAGCGCGTGGTTGCTCGCGATTTTCATGACCCAAGTGGCAACCGACGATTCTTCGCGGAAATCTTCGATGTGTTCGACGAGCGCTAGAAAGGCCTGCTGGGTCGCGTCCTCGGCATCCTGAGCCTGCCGCAAAATTCGGAACGCTAGCCCATAAACTTTCGGCTGAAGCACCTCCACCAATTGCTGAAAAGCGGAAAAGTCGCCCGTCTTTGCAAGTCGCAGCAGGTCGAGATCGGTTGTTTTTTGCAGTAATTGGCTCTCCATTCGCTTCCCATTCGCTCGACGGCACTGATAGAAACTTCTTTTTGGTCGTTCTCGCTGAAATCATTGTAACCATTTCTTTGTTCTCGGCCCTGACGATAAAGAATCTCCCCGATAACCAGCGATTCGTTGCATCATCGCGTTAGGACCTCGCACAATGGCGTGATCGGACTTGCCGATTCGACCAAGTCCTTAATCGTCACGCTTGCGAATGCCTTCTCCATCGCTTCATAGGCTTTGTCGAGCTCAGCGTGCAATGGACAGAGGCTCTGGTGAGTTTTCAAACCGAGCGGGCAAGAACGAATTCGCTCGATCGGCGCCACGGTGTTGACCACGTCCAAAATCGTTATCTTGTGCGTGGCATTGCAAAGTTCGTAGCCTCCGCCCGGCCCTGGCCTAGAACGAACAATTCCGGCCGCCGCCAAATCCTGTAAGACGCGGGCTAAATAGCGCCGCGGTACCTTGGTCAGTTCCGCCATATGGTCTGCAGAAACGGGAGTGCCAGCTTGGCTACCCATGCAGGCAACGGCACGAAGAGCGTATTCGGCAGTCTTGGAAAGCATGAACCAACACTCCTCATGGTTAATGATGTAATCAATCACCTGATGCAATTATACACCCTTAGGTGCAGTAATGAATTCTAGTCTGATCGCGTCGGGTGAGCAATGCGGATTTCACTGTGCTTTGCCGTCGCTCCGCCGACGAATGTCCTCCCTCGTCAACCTGCTGTCTGCTGATCCGGATACTTAATCCTACCGTGATAGATCGCCGTTAAGCTCTTGATCAAGGATCGCTTGATCGTGTCCAGATGCTGCAGAGTCAAACCACATTCGTCAAACTGTCCGTCCAACAGCTTCTTCATTGCAATCTGTTCGACCAAATTTTGCAGTCGAGACGCTGTCGGTTCGACGAGCGCTCTCGAAGCGCTTTCCACCGCATCGGCCATCATCAAAACCGCCGCTTCCATGGTTTGCGGTTTTGGTCCTGGATAGCGAAACGACGTTTCTGAAATTTCTTCGCCGTGCGGATCCTGCTCACTCTTTTTCGTGGCCAAACGATAAAAATACTCGACCAAGGTCGTGCCGTGATGTTGCTCGATAAAGTCCACCACGGGAGTCGGCAGTCGGTGCTGGCGGCCTAAGTCGGCGCCGTCTTTGACGTGAGCAATAATTACCAGCGTGCTCATGGCGGGCTGAAGTGTGTCATGTCGGTTTGCACCCGGTGTTTGATTCTCGACAAAGTAATTCGGTTTGAACATTTTGCCAATGTCATGAAAACAAGCACCCACTCGAACGAGCAAACCGTTGGCTCCAATACTCTCCGCTGCGGACTCCGCCAATGCTGCCACCGAGATACTGTGGTTATAAGTTCCTGGAGCTCGCTGAGCCAGTTGACGCAGCAGTGGATGGCTCATGTCGCTCAATTCCAGCAAACTTAAATCGGTTTGAACGTCGAATAGTTTTTCAGCAAACGGCAATAGACCCGTCATCAACGGTCCACACAGCAAAATGCAAACGGCTTGCCATGTCGCTTCCGATATTAGCTGCACCGGAAAAATCGAAGCAGTAGAAGATTGGAAACTGCTGACCGCAGGTCCATCGGTAACGACGCCCCCCGTTTGTCCAGTCATGACCCCTAAGCCCAATACGGTCATGAAGACCACGACGGATACGCCCGCCCCAACATAGATTAGCCGAGTTCGAGTTCGAATACGCCCGCATAGCAAAATCGATCCAGCGGCTGCCGCTGCCAAGGTAATGAACTCGGACAAATCGACGCGAGTACTAAAGGCTACCAACAACGCGAGGGCCGCCATCAACATGAGAGCCGTCGGTCTGCCGAAAGCAATCGTCGCGATGATCGCAGCCAGGGTAATTGGAATGACTTCGGCGCGAAATGGATCCTGCGATGCCAAGACGGCCAAGAGTACGCACGTCACGCAAAGTGATAGAACTCGCAACAGTCGCCAAGTTTGGGTGACCAATGTTCGGTCGAGCGATTGAAAAATGAAGAAACCGCATAGCGTGTACAACGCGGTGATCAATCCAACAAATGCAGCTAGCCTCTGCACTTTTTCTCGAAAACTAAGATTCTGCGTGTATGCCTCGTGTTCCGCTCGTAAAAGCGCAAGCTCCTTTTGATCAAGAATCTTTCCAAGTGGAACCAACGCACCAAAAGAAGGATCGTACGCGACGGTCGACGGCTTCACGTTTGAGACGGCATCCAGTCTGGCTTGGTTGCTAAGATCCTGTCGGAGGGTCAACGTCTCCGGCAGTCGAGTAGCCATGTAATTGTGAACCATGTCCGCTAATAACAACGCTTCGGGAGTGCCGAATTGATTTCGGAATTCTCTTTCTAATGCCCCTCGCAACGTGATTGCAACCTCCGCGATGCGAATACGTTGCACTTCGGCTTCGATCTTTTTGGTTTCTTCCCCAGCTTTGATGACGCGGATGTAACGTTGATTCCCTTGCTCGATATCGTGCGCCAACGAACGGAGCAGTCCTTTTTCCTCAATGGGGTCGAGCACTTCTCGCATGCCCGAGTCAAACTTGGAAATGTCCGAATCGGTTGCGAGCGTTTTTTGGATGGCCGCAATGGCTTGCTCAAGCGAGGGGGACTTGTCGTCCGGATTGACAGCCAATACGCCAAAAGTCCCCAGTATTTCGACTTGCTTCTTGGTTAAGGCAGTGGCGTCCATGGCCTCGCGGACCGCGAACAGAGCATCTTTGACGGCCCCCCTCAATTGAACGATGGGTTCTTTGTTGTTCTCATAAATCGGCAGGACTTCGCGACTCGCCTGAATGCGCAAAGCATCGGTCTTGACTTCGTCTACGACTTTGAAAGGGATGCGAGCGAGGATGGCACGCTGCGGGATATAGCCTTTGCGATAGGCGAACGGTGGTTCCCACCCCCGAACGAAAATAGTCAAAATGACCGCCGCTGCGATCGCCAATCCCAACCGCGCAAACGCATCCAACGAAGTGATGCGTTCAAACAGTCGTCGCCAGGGATAGCGATCAACTTTCAAATTAGCAGCCCGTTCACTGCGTGTTTTTGCGTTAGAAGTGGTAGACATGGGCCTGAATGCGCTTAGCGATCATCGGTTGGGAATGGCCGAATGCCTGCCGAATTCCCACCTGTGGAACGTCCATGACTTGGACCATCGTAAGCTGCAACAATCTTTCGAACCAAAGGATGCCGCACGATATCACCTTCATTAAGTCGAACAAAGCTGATTCCTTGGATACCTTGCAGACGCTGTACAGCATCCCGCAAGCCACTCGAAACACCCGATGGCAAATCTACTTGAGTGATGTCCCCGGACACAACAATCTTGGACCCCTCGCCCATTCGGGTTAAAAACATCTTCATTTGTGCCACGGTCGTGTTTTGAGCTTCATCCAATATAACAAAAGCTTGGTTGAGTGTCCTACCTCGCATGTACGCCAACGGAATGACTTCGATCAAATCCTGCTCCATCAGGAACTTCACCTGATCCAAATCAACCATTTCGTTGATGGCATCCATCAACGGCCGCAGGTATGGATTCAGTTTTTCATGCAAATCTCCCGGCAAATAGCCGAGGCTTTCACCGGCTTCGACCGCGGGCCGAACCAGTACAATCTTGCGAATGAGGCGGGCTTTCAGCGCTTCCACAGCCGTTGCGACGGCGAGATAGGTTTTTCCACAACCTGCTGGCCCAATGCAAAACGTCATGTCGTGACTGCGTATGGCCTCGACGTAGATGGCTTGCCCCTCAGTCCGCGGTTTGATGCGTCGACCAGCATTGCCAATCTGCAATTCCTGCCTTTCGAAAGCGGGTGTGCTCCCCTTCCCCGTTGCAAAAGTTAGCGCATCGGCGACTTCGTCCGGGCCGAGTGTGCCCGCCCGCGTGACTTTGTCCTTAAGCCGCTCCAGAATTTCCGTCGCAATGCGAACCGAGTCGGCTGGTCCTGAAATGCGGATTTGGCCACTGCGGTGCGTGATTGCGACTCCAAGCTGGTTTCGCACCAATCGCAGATTGGTATCCTGTGGTCCAAACAGCTGAAGAGCTAAATGGGGGTCCGACAGAGTCAATGTCGATTCAGACATACGTTTCTTTTTTACTTCTACAAAAGGCATCGTTGACTCAGGTGACGAAGAGTTTCGATCATGTGAGTTTGGCGATTATTCCAAGATACCCAACAATTGCTGTCGGCAACAAAGAATCTGTAACATCCCAGACCCCT
>JBBRJI010000272.1:0-7428 GCA_038219625.1 Pirellulales bacterium
GTGTGTTTGGGTCATGAAAAAACGCAGTAATCGACTGCGCGTGCGCGACCCCATGAAGTGCTGTATAGATACCTTCGACACCTCTGACTTTGAAACCGGTCAGGGAGTGCGACTGTTGGGGAGAAACTTGCGTCACGATACGACAGACGAAGTAATCATCTTCAGCGTGAGCCCTGATTGAAGTCGCGGCCAGTGCAAACAACAGCAGGCTGCGCAGTACATTACTCATGACTCAATTCCTTAAGGATTGTCGACAAAGCGGTCGGAGAATCGGAAAACATATTGGCAAGCTCTCGGATGAAAATATTGGTGGAATCTCTTGCAGCAGTTAGCGGGTCTGCAGTTTGTCTGGCCAACGTGGTTCGTTCATTGTCGCTGATGAGCCAACTGGAACGGTCCGAGTTTTCCTGGCATGCCAGAAGCACTTCGACAAATCGTATCAGATCGGCGTCGGATAATTTGTCCGTTTCCAGATTCCCCAACCTTTGAAGCGACGGCGTGACGCACTCCTGCAGTTGAGCACGAACATCGTATTCAGCGACGCCCTTGAGACGCGCACCATCGCTGGCTGCACCTTGTTCGGCGAACAGCGAGGTCGAATCTACCTGCGGTTTATTGCGATCGGACCGCCATACCTGGTAAATCGAAACTCCAGCGACACCGATCAACAGCAATACTCCGATCAGCATCGCCAACGTCCATCGGCTGGAAAAGACGCGGGATGGCTTGTCGTTAAGACGACGCAGCAAGTTTTCCTGAATATGCGTTAACAGTTCTTCACGTGTTGAACATCGGGTGGCGTAACCGGCGTAAGGTTTTAACATTTCAAGATGTTCGTCGGTTGAAAGCGGATTTGCGTTTGACTCCGAGTTGGCCGCTTGAGTGGAGGAACTATCTTTGAGGCAATAATAGAAACAGACGACATCGCGATCGTAGTACTTGCCCAACCAGGCTTCCCACTGGGTGTAGGTCAACCTAAAGTGTTTTGCATCTTGCAACAGTTCAGGAAAACGCATCGTGATGACTTTGCTGTTGCCGGTGCATCGTAGCAACTCGTCGATAATTTTGTCACTTGGAACACGGCCAGGATCCTCGCCGACAATGTGAATCACGACATCCTGTTTGTTGATTTCCTGCGAGAGCTTCACCAGGGTGTTGACGCCGGTTTCGATCAGTGATTCCTGATAGACCAGATGCGAACCGGATCGTACAAGCTGAGCAATCAACCAACTACGCAGCGGGTCGGGCAGCTTTTGCGCGGCGGCCTGCTGATTTGTCGCTGAGGAGATGAATACTCGCAATGTCATCAGAGTATCAAGCTTTCGGCGTCGCGGAGTTCGGGCAGGCGGCGGTTGTAGTTGTGATTTTCGATGAGGCGGCGGGCTTCGGCGAGTTCGGCTTTGGCATCCACTTTCCAACTTCCAACTTCACCCTTCAAACTTCCAACGATGCGTGCTTGCATTGCCTTGCGAGCCGTTTCATTGGCCACCGAGCCGGGCAACTTTCCCAGCAGATGCACAACGGCGCGACAGTCCTTGACGTAGCCGGCTAGCTTTCCAACTGTATTCACATCCGCTGACTGTCGAAAATCCTCCTGCACTTTTACGGTGCAGTCCGCGCGCCTCAGATACCCAGCCAGTGCCGATCGAAAACCAGGAAAGCGGGCAGTCTGCTTTTCGAAGTCATCCGAAACGCAGGAGATAAAAAGCTGGGACGAATTTTCGGGCATGTTTTGCGTTCGCCTGAGAAACTGTTTCAAGTAGGGGGCTCAAACCGGCTTGCATAGTCTACCCATTTCCTAGAGCGAAGTATTGCGATTCGTCTGCACCAAAATAACGGGTCACGCTTGAGCTTGCTTATCATCGCACGAAGAATAACACGGAGAACGGTCAGCTTCGTGTTCGAGGAAAAGCGTCTGTCTTTCAATCACTTCTACAGAAAGTAGCCGGTTGGAACATCCTACAGGCTTGTCATCTTTGGACGATCGACCGACCAAAGGAGTCTAGCCGTCAGCTTATCGAAAATTTGGAGCGTCGATTATTCGATGATTGACCAATAGCCGAACGTATGGATCCGGTGACGTGCGCAAGTTTGTTTTGAAGTTTCAGATCCATAGTTCTTCCGGTTGGTTAGTAAAACGGCGGTCTGGGTTTGAATTTTGCAATCTAACGTTGAGCTACCATCGTGCCAGCGCAGCGACCAGAGACAATGCAATCAGATCGGCTCGCCACTTCCGTCCGACTCGATTTATGCGATTGCCAGTCGCATCCACTCCATCGGACGAATTCCGGCCCACTCGTGAATCATTGGCACAGTATTCGCACACCTTATCTGCTCCGCGTGACCACCGCCTCGGCTTTTTAATTTGGTTCTCGATTCTTATCGTTTTCCGCATCGACTCTTACAAATTCGATGCCATCTATGATTTTAGGGAGGGAGCTAACACGCTGAATTTGTCAAAAAAAATGACCACTAGCATTGGGTTTGGCAACAAACGATGACACCGAAATGCTTTGCAAAACCAACGTTCAGTTGTGTTAGTGCGGAAGCACGAATAACCGAGAATGTTTGCGCCAATAGGCATCGAGCCGGAGGTAAATAGATGAGCGATACCATCGATTTTTTTTGTATGATAAAGAAGACCTCGAGCGACGAAGAGTCGCCATCGGAAGCTTCATGTGGATGGGCGACCTATAGGTGGTTAGACGAATTTGGCAATTCCATTGCTCCATTTTTTACCAGCCTGGAGGCCGGTTTTTCCTTTCTTCAAGAGACGAATGATTGGCATCTAAAACGCTTTCCTGTCTCTTTGGTTGTCGAAGCCATTTTGGTCGACATCAAACAAGAAACCTCGTTTTATTCCATTGATCCGGTGAGTTCAACCGCGTTCAAAGCACTGACGCCCGTACAATTTCTCACGGAATTAATTTATCGAAAGCATCCTTCGGGCATAAAAGCTCAAGAGTTGGTCAACGAGCATCCAGATATTATTCCGATCGAGGATTTCATTCGCGACTCAAATCCAGTGGAAGGAGGCGGGTATAAGCAACTTTTGGTCGATGCTGATCTCATCTTTGGAATTGATGAATTTAGCGGGAAGCAATCCATCGTGTACGGAAGAATGTTACTGGAAGAACTCGTCCGATGCGGGCAATGCAACATTCTAGGTGTTTTAAATATAGGCGTCGACAGGGAGACGTTGGACTTAGAAAAACTGGCTGCGATTGTGCAAGAAATCAAAGGATATCACGACTACTCCAGAGCGAGAATCCAGTAACGTTAGGACTTGACTCGACCGCACCGCGAACCGCAAGCGGATGTTGTGCTGTCCATTGCACATCGATTTCAGTTTGATTGATGGTCGCAGTCCTAATTCTAATGCGAACGGAGCCGCTTCGTGGGGTCGCTATTGTACGACAAGAATCGAGTCGTCCGAACTTAGCCGCAACTTAATCGAATCTTTGGAAAAGTCTTCGACAGCGAAATAAATACCTCCTTGCGTAAATCCGCTCGGTGATCGCCATGATGTGTCCGCTTGATTGCTACCCTGCGGTCGCGATAGTTTCAACGTAATACTTCGACCATTCGATTCGAGTATAGCCGTACCCTGGTCCACATCACTGAACACGATGGCTTTGAGACGAATCTCTAGAATCTTCGTAGCAGAAGCTGCTTCCCCCAGGCGTGCCTCTGCGACGGGCGAAGACGCCGACGTTTTCCTCATCGTTGCACCCAGCCGCTCCAGAATCAGGGAGCTTGGTGCAGTCGGATCACAATCACCTTGGGTTCGCGACGACGATCTCGGCCTGCCTGTATCCGCAGGCAAGTCAGGACCCCCGCCCTGCGCAGCGCCCGGCAATAGAATTTCAAGCCCCAATACCAAAGACAATTGAAGAATCCAACTCATCGTCCACTTCCTCCAGCGCTCATTAAGGCTACAAAAAATGCTATGTATACATAACCGACGAATCCACCAATGAAAACAATGAGCATAGGTTCAACAATCGCCCCGAGGCGTTTGGTTGTCGCACGCAACTGCTCTTCATAGAACTTGGTCACTTGCTCTAAAACATCTGTTGTCTTGCCTGTTCGCTCTGCAATCGCCATCATCTGGGCGAGCATCGGCAAATACGCTGCAGTTCCATTGAGTGAATCGGATAGACTCTGTCCTCGCTCGACGGCTTGCCGAATGGACGCAACGGTATTCACAAAATACCGATTCGAATGGAGCGATTCAATTGCAGAGAGCGCAGCTAATAGTGGTACACCACTTCGCAACATTGCTGTGAGCGTACTCGAAAAAGTGATCGTACCAGAGAGACGAAGGATGGTCCCCAATACTGGGATGCATAGCATCCATCGATCAAGCAGATGCCTGCTGCGAGGATGGCGATACACTGCATAAGCCCCTCCGAGAAAAGCCAGCCCTGACGCTGTAATCACGGGGGCCCAGGATTGCAGCGTTTGCGAAAACGTTAGTAATGACTGCGTTATATTTGGTAACGGCCTACCCATTGCAGTCAAAAAGATCTGCAACTTTGGAATCACAACCAAGACGAGATATACGGATACAGTTAGAGCGGCAATCATTACACAGGCTGGATAAGCAAGCATCGCGAGGAGGTTTGCCCTGCTTTTTCGATGCTGCGCCATTTGATTAGCTCCTTGTTCCGTAACGTCTGCAAGCTCACCCGTCAATTCGCCGACCTCAATCAATCGGCACAAAATCTGCGGGAAAATGCGATGCTTGCACATTGCGAAATGCAATGATTTGCCATCTTGCAAGTCATTGATCATGGCAGCCACAACACTTCGAAACGCCTTGGATTTGGCTTGTTCGCAGATCGATTGCAGTGATGCGACGAGTCCTAGTCCGCTGCGATTCATCAGAGCCAGTTGTTGCAATGCAAGCTCGGCATCATACGAACGTGGTCCAAACGCATCCCGCAGCGAGAAACTCTTGGCTAGATCCAGCCAAGCAAGCCTGTCCTTGACTGGTGCTATGCTCAATGGGGTTGCACCGCGACTTTGCAACGCGGAATAGGCCGCCAATCGCGATGATGCCACCAGCTCACCTCGAGCAAGCAAACCGTGATCGTTCCTTGCAATGTAACTGAAGCGGGTCATGACTGAGACCCACTCAGTACGGCAGAGAGTACTTCGGTAACCGTTGTCTGGCCAGAAAGTAGTTTCGCAATTCCATCATCTGAAAGCGACGAGCGTCTCGATGATTGTGCAGTCGCCCAAATCTCATTCTCCTCCACTCCGCTTGCAATCAGGCTCGATACGCGTTCGTTGCAGCTCATGGTTTCAAAAAGCGCAATTCTTCCCGAGTATCCGCGACCTGCACAGTAGACACATCCTTGAGGATTAAAAACCGTAGAACCAGCTAGTCCCGGTGAATGCAGCGCATTCGCTTCGCTCAACATGATGGGACGCTCTCGCCGACAGTGCGAACACAACTTGCGGACGAGGCGTTGTGCGACGGACAACCGAAGTGTAGCTGCAACCAAATATCGCTCAACTCCCATGTCAACCAATCGATTGACAACTCCAACCGACGAATTAGTGTGCAGTGTGCTGAGCACAAGGTGACCCGTTAACGAGGCTTTCACAGCCACGTTTGCCGTCTCAGCATCCCGAATTTCTCCGATCATGATGACGTCGGGATCGTGCCGAAGCAAACTCCGAAGCGCTTTGCCAAAACTGAGTCGATCGGTCGAGTCAACCTCCACTTGTGAGACGCCAGGCATCTCATATTCGATGGGATCCTCGACGGTGATGATGTTGCATCGCTTTGCTTTAAGCAATTCGGAGATTGCGGCGTACAATGTTGTCGATTTTCCACTACCCGTTGGTCCTGTCAGCAAAATCAAACCGTGCGGTCGCGCCAAAGCGGCTTCAAAAACGTTTTGGTCATCAACTCGCATCCCCAATTTGAAAATACTGTGGCCGCAGATGCTCGTGCCAAGCAACCGCATCGTCAATCGTTCACCGAATCTGGTCGGAAGGGTTGCCAACCTTACGTCCATTCTCGCCGCGCCTCTTCCCGCGTTGATGGAAAAACTACCGTCTTGTGGAACTCGCTTTTCGGCTATGTCCAAATCGGCCATCACCTTCAGTCGATTGATCAATCCCTGTTTCGACTCCGAGGAAATCTCGCGGTAGCTCTCCAGCACCCCATCGATCCGGAATTGAATTTCCAACGCGTCCTCACAGGGAACCAAGTGAATGTCCGACGCGTTCTGCATGACTGCCGCTTGGATCATCTCGTCGCACAACGAGATGTTTTCTTTGGATTGGTTACCATTTTGTCGATTGCGGTCCGAGCTCTTTAGCTTCTCTGCCTGGAAACTGGACGCCAAAGTTCCATACACACGCGCGATGGCTCGCTGCAGTTCTTTTGCATCGGTTGCGATTGCAATAAATGGATTGCCGAGGTAGTTGAGCAATTGCCGCTCAGTGGCCGGATCGATTGTCTGAGCAGCAGCAACATGAACGACGCCGCCAAGGCAACACAGTGGCAAGAGTCTTCGCCGAATTGCAAACGAGGCAGGAACTTTGGCAGACCATTTTGGGTCCACTCGAACATCGTCCAAGTTGGTTGGGACGTTACTCTGGTCGGACAAGAGTGTGTTCAACAATGTGTCGACCTGATCGGTCTTTTCAATTAGGGAGTTCATTTCAAACCAGCTATTGTTGTTCAATTTCAAATAAGGATAACCAACGTCCAATTGCGTTGGGCACCGAGTGGATTGGTCGCGTCCATGTCAATGGACAAAGCGAGGATAGATGGGTTCTCTACCTGCATTTGAAGTAGCGCTAGCCTAAGGTCTTGAAACCGGCCTTGGACTCGAATACGGTATTTCGTCTTTGGGCGGAATTCGTTTAGTACCGACAGAGCTGCCGTCGCTTTCGAATGACCAGACGTTATCCGTTCCTCTCTTTCGGGCGTTTTACCAATCAACCCGCAGTCGATGCAGACGAGGCTGTTTCGCCTTAGTAGTTCTAGTGTGGAAGCAACTGCATTTGCAGGGGAGGTTGCTCGGTTGGAATCATGGAGCGATTGCGACCGAAATGCAGTTTGCGACTCCACTTGTTTGCGAAGCGTTTCTATCTCTTGCGAGAGATCCACCAGCTCCGCCTGGGCAGCGGCCAACCTCGCGTTGAGTGATTTGCTTAAATTTGGTGAAGTTGCACTGCTGACCAAGCGTTTCTCTAGCTCAACTCGCTTCCTTTGGATGAGTCGTTGACTAGGGACAAAGCAGAACCACATGTAACCGATCACGATCAAGAACGATGGAAATATTATTCGGGCAAGTATTCTAAGTCGACCAGCGGTGGCAGAAGTCATGGAGTTGTCTCCTGACTTGCTACCGGACTCGTAGTGGTGTTGAAGAGTTCGATTTCGATAGAGAATTCGACCAA
>JBBRJI010000273.1:0-7425 GCA_038219625.1 Pirellulales bacterium
TTTGGGAATGTTCATGCTAGTAACGCCGCCTATGATCCAGCGACGGCAAAAATACTATGATTCTGCTTAACCACAATACAAACATGACGGAGTTTGGGATCACAAGATAGGCGACGAGCAAGACAGCGAGTTCTGTTCCCATCGTCACAGACACTCCACTAAAGTGGATACCGTTCGCTTCCAAAACGAGATATGCTGCGAAGGCACCAAGCACTGGAATCGAAAAGATCACGCAATTCAGTATTGCAAACCGACGAAGCCACCGAATGCGTTTCAACGGTTTCGCTGGCTCGCTCAATATTGGCTCGTAGGGATTTTGCTCATTCATTCGACGATGGTCTTTGGGTAATTGCAAAAGTTAGGCAGCCCTCGAAGCGATCCAAAATCCTCCATGACAATCCGTTCAATCCGCTCAGGAGAGCCGACGTAGATCTCAGTTTTTGCTTCGCTCACCAACCTATTCTACAATCAAGAAGACGCCACAGGCGAAAAATGGAATGCTCGCAACTTTGCCTGGATGTACGCCAACACGCTTTGCTTGGCGAAAGAACGCCGTCGTTGAAATGAATGCGACGATGCAAAGAATGAGCATTTATGGGTGCTTCTTGTTTTTGAATCTAATGCGGTGATATTGCGAATTCGGACTATCGACTGCTCACTCTCGATATTCAGGTCTTACGAGGTTTGTGTCAACAGGCGTGAATCCAAAGCGGTCATCAAAATCGATTGGCGTTTTGGAACCCTTAAAGTATACCTTACCGCCCAGCTTTACGAATACACGCAGAATTTGGCGAACATTTTCGATTGCGAAAGTAAGTGCCATCAGCGAGTCGGTTCCGACTCCCCCAATTTCTCTTTCGACGTTGAGTGGGAGAACAGCGACATAGCACTTGTAATTCGTAGAGCCGTGCTTTGTCGAGTAAGGTACTGGAGTACCAATTTCAACAGTCGTTTCAAATGCATTGCCTTTCTGGTCAACGCAGTCGAAAGATGCACTTGCGATTATTGGGTCCATTGTATGCGGCGATTACTTTCGGTCGAGTCGCAGATTGAATTTGATTTTCCCAAGAGTTTGTGCTGTCACCAATGAATTGTCAATCATAACGACCTTGAACTTTGGACGAGCTAGACATCGGCCTAGCCTGCGTAAGTCCAGTACAGCATCGTTTATTCAAAATAGACAATCTGAGCGAACAGGATGTACGCCCAACATCATTGCGAAGGACTCAGCACCTCAGCACCACTTGTTGGAATGGTGAGTTTGAATCGACTTCCCCGGTTAATCGTTGTAAAGCAAGACGACGCCTTCTTCGTCCAGCGGTTTGAATTGAAAGCAGTAGGGAAGAGGCTTAAAATACTGGATGATCATTTCGAAATCCATGAAATGAGCAAAGTCATAGATGTTCCGCTGTTTCTCTGGGATCAATGTAGCGTATTTGCAATCGTTGACTGGCACAAAGATCATCAGCTTGAATTTGTCGTTGTAGTATCTGTGGTCAGAGTCAACGAAGCTCGTTTGGTCGAAATTCTTCAGCTTACTGATGGTCTCAAACAACTTTCTGTTGTCGAAGCTAAAGGCAAAATCATAACAAACTCCGCCACGAACAGAGCGATTCGATTTTGAACTAATCACAACAGGTACTTCCGATTCTTTTGCAACCTTGAGTTCCAGGACGGTCGCCAGCTTATCGTCTACAAGAACATCGAGAAGCAACTTATATTCGTCTTTCGTCTTCTCTGTCACGCTCTTATCTGCCCTTAATTGCAGAATTCGTGGCTCATCTTTTTCCAGGTACCCAAGAATATACATCTGCGATTGAGCCGACTGTTCTCCGGGGCCACCGCCCTTCATGAATGTAACCTCGAAATCGAGGAATGTGCGCTCGTCAAACATTGTAATTCGTGGAAGAAACGAATTCCAGACAGGCGCATCACGTTGAGCAGCAGCGACGGTGCAGTGCAACAATAGGCAAGTAAATACAACGACCGGAATCTTCATAGCAATTCGTTTTCTCAAAAGCCCTTGGTCGGCAACGCAGGTGCAGCGGTTTGTTCGGACTCATTCTTTTTCGTAGTCACTCGGATGAAGACTAGGGTTTTTGGGTCATCGCCAGAACCAGAAAAGAATCGTGTTGGACGCTGATTTGGACCACCACCGATCACTGCAATATCGCCGATTTTGTAGGATCGCCCAGTGACATCCACGACTAAGTCCTTCATGTCCAATGAACCCGAATTGTGGATCGAAACAGTTACTCAGGGACTAATCCACAAATACAATGCCAGCAGGGCTGCTATGAGAACGGTCGCCTTCAGCAACGTCCTTGTCGAAAATTGAGATATCACAAAAACCACACACCCTCTATCGAATAACCGGCTTGCAAAAGGAAGGGTTGGGACTGGATCAACTTCTTGAGCGATTGGGTTTGGTGCCAATCCGATTTCTTACTTCTTCCATCGCCCATTCTTGTGGACCAGACTGTTCAAGCCATCGTCCATCGTCCATTGCCATTTACACTCTTGCCAACCGGGGAGTACAATCACTGCCAACTTAACCGCTATCGGTCAGGATCGGATAGCATGGGCTGGCACGCTGACGACAAGACCGGAATGGGGAGCCCGGAATGGGGAACGTGATTGGATCACTGTCACCTGGAGCAATTAGAAAATTTCGAATCAGGACAACACCACGAGAGAAACCCAGACAATGCAATGGATCAAAGCGATCTCTAGGCTCATGCTTGCGGCGCTCTTGGTAGGAGCCGGTGTCATGCACTTTTTGAATCCCAGCTTCTTTGTGAGAATTGTTCCGCCTTACCTCCCGTTCCATAGAGAGTTAGTTGCAGTAAGTGGTGCAATCGAGATTCTTCTCGGTGTGCTACTCATAATTCCTAACTGGTCACGTTTGGCCGCTTGGGGAGTCATAGCTTTGCTGATCGCTGTTTTCCCTGCCAATATCTACGTTTTTCAGCATCAGGAAATTGTACCGGCTTCTTCACTGGCTCACCTGATACGACTTCTTTTACAAGGTGTGCTAATTCTCTGGGCATATTGGCACACGAGACCAGCCGAGCGACCATCGTGATCGTGGAGCCACAATGAATCTATCCGTTGAAGTGATCTCAGACGTGATCTGCCCCTGGTGCTTTATCGGCAAACGGCGACTGGAAAGGGCCATTGGCGATTATGAGAAGCCGGTAACGGTACGCTGGCATCCATTCCAGCTTAATCCGGCAATGCCGAAAGAAGGTATCAGCCGAAGGGAATATCGGATCGGGAAATTCGGCAGTTGGGAACGTTCGATGCAACTCGATGCTAACATTATTGCCGTTGGCAAAGAGGAGTGCATCCGTTTCGATTTTGACCGGATGGAGCGGACCCCAAACACGCTCGACGCCCACCGGCTCATCTGGCTGGCCGGAAAGGAGGGCATTCAAGATGCGGTCGTGGAGGCGTTGTTTCTGGCGTACTTCACTGACGGTCGGGACATCAGCAATCAGCAGACCCTCATCGACGTAGTTGCCGAAGCTGGTATGGACCGTAAACGGGCCGAGGTCGCACTGAATAGCTTTGAGGGAATGGATGCCATCAAGGAAGCTGGCGAACTGGCACGGCGGTTTCGGGTGGAAAGCGTGCCGTTCCTCATTATCAACAGCCAGATCACGCTGTCAGGTGCTCAGTCGCCCGATGTTTTTGTCGCTGCGTTCAATCAGGCCATTGGCTCAAGGTAGAAGGGATCGGGTTCGTGTCTAGGCCTCGTGTAAGTGCCGGATTGCTGATGTATCGCATTTAGGATGACCAGTTGCAGGGGCTTCGTGCCCATCCGGGTGGTCCATTGTTTAAGAACAAGGATGAAGGCTTTTGGACCATTCCCAAGGGCGAGATCGAATCAGGAGAGGGAATACTCGAAACAGCAAAGAGAGAATTTGAGCAGCCATGAGAGGTCATTTAATTGCAGCGATTTTGGTTCTGAGTTTTTCCGTGATGACCTGCTCCGCAGACGATACGCCACAATTCAAGATTACATCGAAGCGATCTAATGATCGAGTCGAAGTGAAGTCCGATAAAGATAAAGTTGTACTCGATGTTCGCAGTCCATTTGGCATCAGCAGTGCGACCATCGAGCGAACCACAGAGCAGTGGCCGGAAAAAGTTTTAATCCAACTGCGATTAAAGGGGCTAGAGAACGTCAAGGTATCAACTGATAAGCTCAAGCTAGAAGCATCGGTATCGAGTCAGAATGGCGATGTAAGACTTTGGAAGGACGGCAAAGAAGACTCTCCCTTGAACGCCAAGAGTCCATATTGGATGGAGATTCGAATCATGGACAGCGATGGCAAGCCAATCAAAGCCTTACCATTGAAGGAGGGCTACTTTGAGATGCAACTGCCCAAGAAGTTCTTTGAGGGCAATCCAAGTTCATTTAAGTTGGACTGGATCGATTTTTATCGTTGAGTTGATGGTGACGCGATGCCTTGTCCATTGACGGTTCGTTAGATCATTCGCCGACCCCTGTAGGTGTTTGCAGTATGGAATCGCCCTTCATTGACCTCACGCTCAATTTCTTGAGAAAGAATCACCTCGCAATTTGGAAACGCCTCCTCCAAATCCAATCGAGCCATGAGCAGGTCTATATCTTTGGGGCCTCCAGTATTTCGAGAAAGCTGCGATTTGTGATTCGCTTCCAGCAACAGCTTGGCTTCACCTTGAAGAACCATAACCCATTCAGTTGGTCTTGATCGTATCAAAAACCATCGGGACTCGATTGACCGAAGGAAACGATACGTTCAATACGAAAGCTCTTGCTTTGAGCAAGAATCTCGCTGACTTCATTTGAAAGATCACTTGGAATGTTTTCAAATAAATTTGGCATTGAGTTATTCCTTATTCCTCCAATTTGGCAATCCACGTCGCATTCGTTTGGTTGTTTTTTCACAATCGAATCGCGTTGCAGCCAGCAATCTCCAAAATCGTATAGGTACTCAAAAGTTATCGTTCGACCATTTTTCGGAACGATCTTTGCGCGCTTTAGGTTTGTCGAATCGACGAAGGGTGCGCTGTCCTCGAAACCATCATCGAGAAGCTCTGGATCGCCGTAGATTTCGCCGTTGATCTTGAATCGATGTAAATGGCAATTAAACCATCCCACTGCGGTTTGAATATGCTCATGCAACTTATCGAGAGTACATTCCCGTACTTGTATTCGCCGCCAAATCAGTGGTCGCAATACTCTTAGCGATATTTTGAACTGGTAGAGTCGTTCGCCGACAGGAATGGCTCCGATTCCTTGCGAGTCTTCGATGGCTTTGGGAAATCGTTTGGTGATATCCTCCGCCGCATGAACTTTCACGCCACGAAAATCATGATGATTATTTCTGGTTGCTTCCAAAATTGCTTGTGCTTCGTCCTGTGTTTGCCGACTTTTTTTGCCTGTCATTTCTTGAGGAGTTTTTCGCCCAGCACCGGCTCGATTGGACCTCCTTCTGGCGGCAAGGGATTGTCGCTCATCGTGGCTCCCTTTTGGGACCACATTGAATCACTTTCGGACATACTTTGTTTCTCCGCAGCGGCGTTGCTGTGAATCGGCTGTCCCGCTCTTGGTGGCAATTATGGTTTGGTCTTGGTCATCAATCATCCTCGTTGCCCTCGATCTGCCGGGATGTATGGGATCAGCCCTTTGCTGAAGGCGATCTCCTGGACTTCTCTGGGCGCCTGACGCACGTCCATCATGAAGCCGTTGACTTCAAGCATCCACACCATCGGATTGTCATCCAAGCGGCTCGGCAGGCTCCAGTTAGGGTCAAGCTGGTGCATCCCGAGCATCTTTCGAATTGCCGCCAGCTTCGCTGCCCCGCTGCTTGGGCTGGTTCCGAGATAGTGGTCAATGTCGGTGGACCGCATATAAGGCGTCTGGCTCTTGTCTTGGAGGAAGTTAACCCCGCCTATTGCTCGAACGATTCCGCTGGCCCACGCGTTCGGACTGCCCTGGAGCAAGGGCGATGGGCGCTTACGTCCGAGCTTCTCGGCCAGCTTGCGGCAAAGGACCGCATATTCTTCATTTAGGTGCTCTTTGCAGAACTGGTCGATCAGGCCGACGATGACGTGAAGAACTTCGTCCTTTTCCTCTCTCGATGGCGGCTTCGGTGCTGGTCTGGCTTTCGGCGATTTCCGAGTCAGCGGTACGTTCGACATCGACATCGGCAACGACGTAACGATACCGTGGCCTGCCTTCGCCTCCTTGAAGCTCTCGTTCAATCCACGCCGGATGCCTGGGCCGAACGAGATTTTGAAGCTACGCAACAGGCCGTCATAAACGATTTTATCCCGGAAAGGCAGCAGAACCACCTCTGTCAGCACCGGCAGACACGGGCCGATCAATTCCTCGAACGGCTGGGACAAAGCATGGACCCCGTAAGCGATGGCTGAGTCCGTAGTCGAAAGAAACACCGTGTATTTTGCGAGTTCACGAAAGACGTAAAATTTGCCGTGAACAAGATGTCGCCAGGAACGAACGATGTCGAGTTCGTCTTCTGAAAAATGGGCCGGGTTTTCAGAAACAAAGGACTCGATCAGATCGCGGTTTTCAAGAAACGTGTCCCGAACCTTAATGCGAACCTGTGGCGACAGGACCGCAAATGCTTCCGGCGCGGCGATTTTGTCAGGAATCACCTTGAGACGCTGGTTCACGAAGAACATGAGCTCCCAATGCAACCTGAAAAAAAAAGGAGTTCGTGGCGATCGAGTAACATGGGATTCATCCTTCCTGCATGGCGAGCGAACAATGCTCACTTTACCAAAACTTAATGATCTTGCTGCGATCGAAGGATTGAAGGATCGAAGCATATTGACCTTGTGTTTTCTGACCAAATTGTGTTTTAATTTTATTATTTCAAAATTCGTCGGCCATGTTAGCCGTTTCCACAACGAAGCATCCAACGACTCTGGGTAATGGGTAATGGGTAATGGGTAATGGGTAATGGGGCCAGACCTCAACGTAGAGTTCGCTCTGACTCTACGGAAAGCATGTTCGGCATCAGCAATCGAAATCTGTCATGCAGTATTGACGCTTGAGGAACGACCTTTATCCCTCTTTACTTTTCAAAATTCACGGAGAATTATCTTGACTTCTAGGAATAGATGGTCTCAGCCCCTGGCGATTTGTTACGCAGAGAATCCCTTTTGAGGTACTGCATCTAGACGCGGTTCAATCCTTCGTGCTTTTTGACCCTTGTCATTTCTAAAAAAGTCTTAGTGACAAAACTGACGGGGAAGTTGGTTTAATCGGTTATCCGCAAGCGAATCTAACGGTTGCTAAAAAATCTACGTTCGAAAAGAATTTGCGAAACGTTTTCGGCACATACCGTTTGCGAATGAGAAAATCGTATCTCGACGCTGAGGAATCGCCCACTTCGACGGTCGGAAATG
>JBBRJI010000274.1:0-7418 GCA_038219625.1 Pirellulales bacterium
CAAAGAAGGCAGAGGGCGGTTACCGAATCGACACTTTCGACGAGCTACTCAAGCCAGGGGACACGGGCGAGGCACCGGTAGTCGCGGCATCTGATGCGAAAGGAGAATTGATACGTCGCATCACATCGAGCGACAAGTCCGAACGGATGCCAGCCGAAGCAGATGCTCTTGCGACGGCGCAGATCGATGTCCTGAAACGCTGGTTGGTGGCGGGGGCCAAGTTTGATGGCGAGAAAAGCAACGCGACTTTGAACTTGGTGATTCCACCTCGAACTTTCGCCGATCCACCTGCTACGTATCCTGCTCCAGCGCCGATCACTGCGATGGCATTTTCTCCGGATGGAGCGATGTTGTTGGTCGGTGGCTATCACGAAGTCACCGTATGGAACACTGCCGATGGGGCGTTGGCGCGGCGTATTAAAAACGTTGGTCAGCGAGTCCACGCAATCGTTTTCTTAGCAGATCAGAAAACCATTGCCGTCGGCTGCGGCGAACCTGGCAGAAACGGGGAAGTTCGATTGATGGACTACGAATCGGGGCAGTTGAAAGGGGTTGTGGGGCGAACCAGCGACGTGGTTCTCGACATTGCCGTTAGGCCAATCAAAGCAGCGGCTGAGCCCGCACCTTCACCTGCAGCGCCACCAGCCAGCAACGAAATCGCAATTGCGTCTGCAGACGGACTTATTCGTATTGTGAATACCGATACGATGGTTGAGACGCGTACGATCGCCAACCACGCCGATTGGGTGACGGCGATCGCTTGGAGCGACGATGGTACGAAGCTGGTATCGGCTAGTCGCGACAAGTCGGCGAAAGTTTTTGATGCCAACAGTGGAGAGTTGTTGGTGAGCTATCCCGGGCATGCGGCGGCAGTTCGCGGGGTCGCTTTCTTGCCCGACGGAAAGCAAGTGTATTCGGCAGGTACCGACAAAAAGCTGCATCGCTGGGAAGTTGAGGGAGCCAAGAAAGTGATCGAAGTAGCAGTCGGCGGCGAAGCCTACAAAATGGTTCGCGGCGATGCATTCGTGTTTCTTCCCGGGGCCGATAACCAATTGCGACGAATCGACACGGCAACCAATAAGGTTTCGCATACGCTTGCCGGCTATCAAGACTGGGTCCTTTCAACAGCTTACCATGCGGGTACTAATCGCGTTGCAGGAGGAGCCATGAACGGTGAAGTTCGACTATGGAACGCAACGGACGGAACGCTCATCCGCAACTGGATCGCCAAGCCATAGGGCAAGTTGGTTAAACAAATTCTCTTAAGCCAACTGGAACTTGAACACTGCGTTTCGCTACCGCTGGGTATATCCCAGCGGGGCGATAATTGACAGCTACCAGCATTCAGAATTAGATTGCTCGCTCTCCCCCGAGTTCATCTCGGGGGAAGCAACGTTTTGCGCGGCGAGACGTTGCTTCCGCCGATTAAAAACCGACGGAGAGCCCATGCTGACGCGGTGGTTATAAAGGTAGCTGCCAATTGTAGCCTCCATCGGGGCGGGCCAGATTGGAAGGCTTTTGCGTCAACGCTTCTCAACGGAGCCTTTGCGGTCTGGCAGTCTTCGAACACATGAGCCGCTGTTTATGCGGGACTTCCGAGTTTGATGGCTAGGATTTAGATTCTGGATGGAGTGCGTTTGTCATGTGGATCTATTGCGTTCGTCTTCACTTTCACTGGATTTAACTGATGGCATATTAGGTGCCGACATCGGTTTCGCTTTAGCGATAGACAGCCCGAGTCTCCGCAGTTGGGCAACCTCGCGCATTCTCGCATCGATCGCTTGACTCGACATATCCACTTTCGTTTTACGGGGATTCACTCACCTGCTCCTATGGCTCAAAACCTAGCATTTTGATGTCCAACAAATCTTGATCTCGGCCAGCACTACGTTTCATCGTAACCAGCCCTTCGGCCGATACCACACAAATTGGAAGTCCCTCCCAGTCAAACCAAGTCTTTCCTGTCCAGGCAAGGCCGTCAAGGTCGGAAAGCACCATCAAGTCAAGAATCAGATACTCTGGCCCTTTGGTTTTCAAGACTCGGTGTAGTTCGACACCCGGAAACTGAATTCTTCCAGAGGAATTCAAGAACCCTTGATCTGCCGCAATCTGGAGAGCGTGTTCAAGAGTGCCGCGGGCTATTAGAATGTCCACGTCTTTCGTAAAACGGGAATATCCGTGAAAGGCCACTGCCAAGCCACCGCAAAGCGCGTATTCGATCGCCGCTTGGTTGAAAGCGGCAACCAACATTCGAAGTTCTTGCTGTATGTCCATTGATATAGTTTAGCAACGTTGGTTTGGCGTTGTGCACGCTTCGAGATAGAAGACCATGGGATGAGCCACTTTAAGAATTCGGATGAATTAGGACAGGACTCGGTCGAATCCCAGAATCAGGTCGCGTACGACAGGATGGCTCGTTCTGGTCATATTTTAGCTAAAACCGTGACCGCGGATGAGCTGCAGCGCCCGTTGGAAATTGTGGATGGAGCGGGTTGGCTAGGAGGATCCATACGAGGTTGGCACGTGTTGTGTTTGGCGGCGGCTGGAGGTCGTCATAGTGCCTTGTATCAGGCTGCGGGAGCCATTGTGACCGTATTGGACATCAGCGACGGCATGCTTGAATTGGACAGGCGTGTTTCACAGGAGTTGAAATTCAATGTGCGATTGATACAAGCATCGATGTTGGACATGCCGATGTTACAGGATGCCGAATTTGATTTGGTGATTCAGCCCGTTAGCACGTGTTACGTTTCGGATATTTCAAGCGTTTTTTCCGAGGTAGCGAGAATCCTGAAGCCGAACGGGTTGTATGTTTCTCAACACAAACAGCCAATCAACTTGCAGGCTTCTTTAAAGACTCGCGGTGGGAAATACACGATCGAAACCGAGATTGGAGCTGTCGCGACTGCTGCGAAAGCGGACGAACCTAGTCCACTCCGGGAGCCCAATACCCGAGAGATTGCACACAGTTTGGAGACGATTCTTGGTGGGATCTGCCGCAATGGAATGGTGATCGAGGACGTACATGAGCCCAATCATGCAAAGCAGGAGTCGGTTGTCGATACAATGGGGCATCGAAGCCGATTCGTACCACCTTATTTGAGAATCAAAGCCAGGAAGTTGGCAGCGAACTTGAAACGTAGTGGTTCGCTTATTTTGCCAACCTAGAAAACGCGGATACCTATGACGTTAACGCCGATGGAAGCCGAATGCAAATTTCGTGTTCACTCCCCTGAGGAAACTCGGAAACAGTTGGAAAAAATGGGGGCCGAGTTTTTAAGGCATGAAAACCATCGCGATATTTATTTGCGACACCCGTCGCGCGACTTCCGATCAACGGACGAGGCGCTTCGGATTCGAGAAATCGATGGCGAGCCGTTTATTACGTACAAGGGGCCACGATTGGCAGGGCCGATCAAAATTCGCCCTGAGATCGAGTTGCCAATGGTTTCGGGCACGACCGAAGACTGGTTGAAAATCTGGGGCAATCTTGGGTTTGAGATTGCTTTGACCGTTCCTAAGTCGCGCGAGGTGTATCGTTTCGAGCATCACACTCGCAACCTGACGATCACACTTGATCATGTGGAAACGCTCGGGTACTTTACCGAAATCGAGCGAATCGTTTTAGACCATTCGGAGATCGAACTCGCGCAGCAAGACATCCAAGAGGTCGGTCGGATGCTTCATTTGTCGGAGATCGAGCGCCGGAGCTACCTGGGGATGCTATTAGGAAAATAGTTCATTCGGTTGGAATAGCAATGTCGTTTATTGTTTTGGCTTATCGCGAAATGGCCATTCGGGTGAACCTTTTGGATCAGGTAGATTTGGCGTCTTTCCCATTCCAAAATCTTCGGGATGCAGATTGGCATTTTTCCAGTACGACGGTTCGTTGATGAATCCATAGAAGCTGGGGTAGAACGGATCGATAAAGGTGACATCAGCCGATGTTGGCACTTCGCGGTCCGTTAAGAAATACGCAGCATTGACAATCATCCGACGCAGGTCTTCGTTGACGAAGTCGACGGAGGCACCGGCCGTTGTGCAGAACGACTTGCCCGTCCCTTGACCATTTGGCCGTGTGTAAGTGTGCAGCCAAGCCAAGGGTTGCATTGGCTTGTTCTTGTCGCTCACGACATTGAGTGAAGATGGATCCAGGGATTCCGTAACGGCACCTCGCATCAGGATCGTATCGGAGGGTGTTAAGTGGGTAACGCTGTAGACATCCGACGGTCCGAACACATCCTTGACGCCACGCAGAATCGGATGCGATGTTTGAGCTGATTCCATAACACCGCGGGCCCCTTCTTTTTTGTGTTTGCCATGGTGGTTGACCCACGTCTCACCGAGGACCTTCAAACCAAAGTCATTGAACGAGAGTCCGTCAAAGTTTCCGCTTCCTTTGAATGCATGGGTCGCAGTACGGATGCCGATGACTGGCTTACCCGCCTTCAAGAAATTTGCGATGTGCGTGGCTTGTTCCGCCTCTGGAGCGCGAAAACGAGTACCGATGATCATCAAGTCGGCATCGCCCAATGATTCTAAACCTCGGAGGCCAGCAGAATGGTTTGGATCGATGTACTCTGCCCCATCCGGTCCTAACGAGAAAAGTACCGTGCACTTAAACCCGTGTTTTTGGCTGAGGATCTTTGCCAGCATGGGCATGGTTTCCTCGGTCCGATATTCTTCATCGCCAGCAATCAGCACGATGTGTTTCAGAGCTTTTCCGTTGGATGGCTCAAAAACCAGACGATCTGCGGCAGAAGCAATCGAGTCACAATAAACCATCAAAAGCAATAGAGAAAGCCAAATGGAGCGAAGCATAGGAGTCCGTTTTTTGCAGTTTTGTTGCGATGAAACACGCAAAGGAAGGTGGGATGGAAGAACGAAGGAGTGTCTGTGCAGATCTGAAATGGTAATCGATCGAGCGTCGTGACGCTACCTAAGCGGATCGCCCGGTGTTGGCACCGAAACGCGCCTAGGCTGTGAATTTATCAGATCGTGGCTGAGCGAGGCCCTCGCTCAGGTTTTGCAGGAATCCAACGAGCGAAGGGCCTCGCTCGTCCACAAGTGTCGCCTTTCGCTCCGGCAAAGCGTCTGAAGCATTTTCCAAGTTAACGTTGTTTTTAGTGCCATAATTGACAATTAAAAAGCACATGCAATCCACAAAATGTTGCTTGAACGACAGGAGTAAGATAGAATTCAGCATTGAGAGATGATCATTGGAGCTTTGCATTTTGCCGTTTTTGTATTTTTCTAGGACATGGATAATGTCGAATCGTCGAATCCCGAAAAAGGCATTTACACTTGTCGAGTTGTTAGTTGTGATCGCGATCATCGGTATTCTGGTGGGGCTTCTGCTTCCCGCTGTTCAATCGGCCCGCGAGGCTGCTCGGCGCATGCAGTGCAGCAATAACTTGAAGCAGATTGGTTTGGCGATTCATAATTATGAAAGCGCTACGAAAAAGATCCCGCCGGGAGCCGTTTTTTATGGTGGAACGCAGGTAGACATCGGTCGATTCCACGGAATCAATAATCAGCGAGGATCGATGCTCGCCTTTATTCTTCCGTATATCGAACAACAATCGCTTTACGCGCAGTTTGATTTTACGATGCCGGTGGACGAATCGCGCCTGCCCGATCCAGTCAATGCAGCGGGCGGGATGTTTCTCAAAGGGGTGCTTGTGCCTTCCTACAAATGTCCGTCGGACATTAACGAGCCGATTAGCCCGGGCCGTAACCAAATCCAGCCATCGAATTATCACCCGAGTATGGGGCCATCGGCCCAGATTTCGAACAATGCTGCTTGTTCCTGTCCGTTGTTTTCGACTTTTCAATCGTTCAGCCAAGCTGGAACGAATTCGAATGCAAATCCCGCTGGTCCGTTTTCGCGGTATGGTTATCACTACGCTGGAAATTTTGCCTTCGTAACTGACGGTCTATCGAATACCATTTTCGTTGGAGAAGTTCGGGCGGACTCGTCGGGACACGTCCGTGCTGGCTGGAGTCACTCAAATAAGTGGGGCATCTTCACACAGATCCCAATAAACTTCGACTCGAGTGAGCCTGATGTCGCAACGGCAGTCGCCAGAGGCAAAACCGCTTGTAACGCAAGGTGCACTTGGAACAGTGAAGTTGGTTTTAAGTCTCGGCACACCGGTGGCGCTCAGTTCGTCTTTGGGGATGGTGCGGTTCGATTATTGAGTCAGTCCATTGATATGATCAACTACAATCGACTCGGTAGTCGAAATGAAGGTACTGTCGCAACTATAGACAATTAGGATGACCATGAAAACAACGCGATTTGTTCTTTGGATAGGTCTTGGATTGCTCAGTGTCTCGTTAGGATGCGGTTCCGACGCTGCTGGGCGCGTGGCGATTTCGGGTACGATCGATCTGGACGGAAAGCCGCTTGACGGTGCAAGTATTGCATTTGTTGGCGGTGGGGGCGGTGCACTCGCAACGGCCACGACCGACAAGGAAGGATTGTTTCGGGTTAAGGTAGCACTTGGAATCAACAAAGTCTCAGTAAGCAAAGTGGATCCTGCTGCCGCGGCTGCAGCTTTGGCTCAACCGAAGAACGAAGAGGACATGCTCATGGGGACTCCGGAACAAGTCAAGAAGATTGCGCAGCCAAAGGCAGCGGTTCCTGAAATGTATGGAAACCCAACGACTTCAGGCTTGCAGTTCGACATTACGTCCGGGATGCAGCCTCTCGGTATCAGCTTGTCATCCAAGTAACCGACTTGGAAGAAGTTTATAAAAGGTCTGTTCGCATCAACTGCGGACAGGCCTTTCTTTCATTGGAAGTTCGACAAGTCTCATAGTTCGTGACTCGCTTAGCTTACTTCAAATCGATGGCTTTCGACGCGTGCGAATGGCGGAATGGAACGTTGAACATACGCCATCACGTTCCCATTGATATTCCTGCTAGGGTTGGATGCATAGATCGCCTGCCCGTGATGCTGTATTTGAAACATCGCTATATATGCCCCGGGCGCTAACCGAATTTCACCCACATACTGCCCCGTCGAGACTTCCACAGAACGTTTAGTTTGCTCGTCCAGTTTCTTTTCGCGTTTTAGCAAAATGCTGGCAACCGTTTCGCCAGGTGCTTCCTTGTCTGGCAGTAACCGAACTATGTCGACCACCGTCTGGATTGAATCAAGTGGAAAGCGATAGACGGTCTGGCATTGCAACTTCACGATGTTGTTCTCGCTCACTTTTACTTCGGCAGAAGTTCTGAGGTGACGATTTCTGACCGCCGTCAACAGAAAAAAAGGAAGCTCACTCCCACCATTCATTCGCCTTAGTCGCAATAGCCAGCGGCCAGTGATTTTTTCAGTCAGGTCGAACCAAACGACATTGGTAGGCCCCGTCCTCGCTGCTTTCGGTTGGACAGTCTCCTGTCCGTTGGGGGC
>JBBRJI010000275.1:0-7412 GCA_038219625.1 Pirellulales bacterium
AATTCCATGTCGGAACAAAATGGTCTGATCCAATGTCGCATGCGCCTGACCGGCCGCGTCGGCCAATAGGGACGTTGTCGCGATGGTAGTCGATTCCAACCATTCGAACAGGCCGCGATTTGCCATTCCGTCGATGGCAAACGGGACCAAAAGCACAAGACCGAGAAATAACGGATGCCAAAGGGAATCACCCCGAATTCTTGCCATGCACCATCCCGCAAACAGGGTGCTGAAAGCGACCCCGCTCCATAGGGGATTTGATAGCAGCACGCTTGAGCCTATCAATAGCGCAGTAAGCGCAAACAATAGCGTCGCGAAGCCTGTTCGAAATCGAGTTTTGTGCCCATGCCACTTCGATCGGGCTAATGCAATCGCCAGCCCCATGAGTACAAAAGCAAAGCAAATCCCACGATCCAAGGAGGAAAACAGATTCCTCCAAAAGTCCAGTCCTGAAACAATGGCAATGCAAGCGAGCCCCAAAGCAGCCAGGCCGAACCAAACATTGTATGAGCCTTCCCGATTCGTGTTCATGCGTTTCGATTCAGCGACTAACGCTGAATCTAAGGTCGGTTCGAGTGTTTTCATCGGATCGATTCTTTACTTTGACGCGGGCATTGCCTGCAAAATTAAAGCAACTGCGTTCGATTGCACCGTGCATATTGTAGTTCCAAATCCAATTATTCTTTGGCTTTTTAAGTTCAAATGGTGCCTGTGCCTAGGATGGAGAACGCAGTCCTACCATTTCTAATAGTTTTAACGCATTGGTCGTCGGCGTTACACCCGGTCGCATGATGTAATCAAATCGCATCACTTGCTGACCCTCGACTAGTTCAAAGTGCTCCCGAAAATGCACGACTTGTGCAATGCGTTCTATGCTCTCGTTTCCGGCCATTTCGAGGTCGTGTGTGCTGGTAATCACGATGCAGCCACATTCGACCAACTTGTCCAACACATGTTCCACTGCGATTTGACGTTCGCGAGAATTCGTACCTTGAAGAATTTCATCGAGCAAGACGAGCATCTGTTTGCCGTCTGCATGGTTCTCCTTTTGTGCAGAATCGACCACGCTTCGCAATCGTTTTAGTTCCGCCATGAAGAAAGAAACGCCATCCTGGAGGCTGTCTTGGACTCGAATACTCGAGGCCAATTCGCAAACCGCTCCTGACCAGCTCCGGGCGCATACCGGTGCCCCAAGTCGCGATAACATGGAATTCACTCCGATCGATCGAAGCAGAGTTGACTTGCCCGCCATGTTGCTGCCTGTCACCAACAACAGAGGCTTGTCGCGAGTGATCGTTACGCTATTTGGAACTTGACTTTCGTCCTTGAGCAACGGATGGGCTACACCCACGATCTCAAGCAACGGAGCTGTGCTCGAGTTCATGGCATTCTGGTCAATCGATTTTGGAAAGGCCCATGAGCGATATTCGTCGGCGATAGCGGCTGCCGAAACAAGTGTTTCCGTCATTCCGATGGCTTCCAGCCATCCCGAGGAGCGGGCTCCGAATTTCATCTTCCAGCGCTCCAGCAGCTCTAGGACTCGAACATCCCAAAGGAAGGCAATCTGCAAAAGGAGATACGGGATAAACAGCAGAGGGCTGCGTTGCATTCCCGCCAAAGCCATGATGCGTTGCAGTTGTGAGAGGGCGTGTTCCGCGGAATGACTTTCGTCAAAGCACTTTCCGCGAATACGGGAAAGCAACCCTTGCTTCGACTCAAGCTTCTTGATGGCTAGAATCATATTCAGCAGCGATTGCAACTCCCGATTGGCTGTCCCAATATTGATGAAGATATCGTGAATTGGACCAATAATTACCATGGTGAGCAAGAAATTGACGGCAGCCCCACCCAATACCATACCCAGTCCTACACGTTGTCCGAGTTCGTAATCTTGAAACTGGAAGGCAACAATCAATGCAATGCCTGTGACGAGCACAATAGGACTTAGCCAGGACAGCCATTGGATCCACGGACGTTTCGCAAAATGAAATCCATCCAGACACCAATCGGCGAGCCCCTCCGGGCTTGCTTGTTGGTTTCGATAGTCGCAGGTCGTTTCGAAAAAGGACTCGCGCCAAGCCCGATTCTTCGCGAGTTCTTGAACGGCGGCTTGCCGTTCTTCGATACGTTCTGACGGTGCCCAGTTGGTTAACCATTCGCATAGATTCTTGGATCCAGACTGAGTCATAGCTAGCGAGCACCATCGATATAGGCTTCTGTCACCGAACAAGTCCAGGTCACGACTCAGTTCCGTGTAATATCCCTTGCAGAATTCTTCGGTAGGCAATGGAGGTAACTCAGCCCAATTGCGATGGCAACGGGCGAGCAGGCGGCGGTATCCATAGAGCCGCTGGCGAAGCTGGGAAACGAACCAAAGATTCATTTCATGCCAAGTAGCTGCCGCAAGAAACCCTACAAAAAGCAGAATGCCAATTTTCCAACTCCAACCGCTCTCCTCGTTTAGCGCAAGCCCACCCAAGATCAATGCCAATCCGGGCAAGGCCAGCCCCAACCGAATCCAAACGAGACGCTGCATGATGCGGCTTCGATCTCGGATTTTCGACTCGAGCGATCGTACGTGGAGTAGGTAAGCGTCAGCGGCCAGCATGGGTTGTTTTGCGTCGGATTTCATAAGCAGCGATTCTAAAAGTGAAACTGCGTTTCCAAAATGGCATTTCAACTCTTGGAGCGATTTCCTCTTGTTTTAGGTGGGCAATTCCTGGTATTCCTTGCCGTTGACGCACACGGGATCCGCAACTTTCGGGAGCTTTGTGGCGTCGGAAAGAGAATAAAACGCATGAATGCAAGTACCGATAAACGAAACACCCATACCCAAACACTTCTTGCTGCTAGCGTATTCCTGGGTTCCCTATTTTGCTTTGGAGCGAGCGGATGCACGCGTTTTGCCCAAAACGGAACGGGCGTAACCCTCTACCAGCAGGGGCGTTACGCGGAAGCACTTCAGAGCTTTGAGCAGTCAAAGCAATCGGATCCAACCAATCCAGATACTTATTACAATCTCGCGTCAACCTACCATCGCTTGGGTACAGCCGCGAAAGATCAGAAAATGCTCGAAAACGCCGAAGCGATTTACAATCAAGCCTTGGAGTTATCGCCAAACCACGTGGAATGCCATAGAGCCCTAGCGGTCCTCTTAGTCGAAACAGGCCGCTCAGACAAAGCATTTACGTTGCTGAAACGATGGGCGCAGCGCAGTCCCAACGTTTCCGACGCAAGAGTAGAATTGGCAAAACTCCACCAAGAGTTTAACCAAACCAAAATCTCTGAGCAGTATCTCGACGAAGCGTTGGCCATGGACCCAAACAACGCTAGGGCGTGGGCTGAACGTGGCCGTTTGCGAGAAAATTCTGGTGAGTTAATGCAGGCCGTTCAAAACTACCAACAAAGCATTGCGCTCAATTCTCTGCAACCGGATCTCTACCAGCGAATCGGGGCCATCAACGTTCGTCTAACCCAAAATGTGTTGTCAACAACCGGAACGAGCATTGCTGGCGCACAGGCCTCCCCTGGAAATCCAGCTTCCAAAACAGGCCCAACGCCAACCTTAAACGCGTCCGCTCCGTCGCCGACCAACTCCGCCTCCAACACGGCCATCCCTCCAGCGCAAACTCGCTACTAAGGCGAGGGGCAGTTTGAAATCTACCTATAAACTGTGTGGCACGCTCTGAGGCTGTGACTTTATAGTACCAATCACACTCCGTGTGATTTCCGCGGTTAAAAACCTTTGATTTTTGAGGCAACATCACACGGAGTGTGATGGGTACTTTCTTCGGATTCAAAAATCACAGCCTCTCTGAGGTACGAAGGGCGTGCTGTATCGCTAGAGTCATTTGCCACACTTCCCACGCCCATCGCTAATCGCTTTGGGCGTGCCACACGGTGGCCTGGCCTGGTAGTCTTCTGTCTTGCCGCCCGCCTAAGGCGACAATTGTGGACGAGCGAGGCCCTTCGCTCGTTGCGTTCTTGCAAAACCTGAGCGAGGGCCTCGCTCAGCCACAAAAAACCAACGAACCACACTCTTGCACACTACGGCTTACACCTTTTGCAATTCTGGAACATTCCTCTTATCTAAACAGGCGGAAATGTGCCGTACCGCTTGTCGCAATCTCGCTTCGTTTTCTACCAGCGACATTCGCAAGTAGCCTTCGCCGACTGGTCCGAAGCCTCCCCCGGGACTAACCGCAACATTCCCGTGCTCAAGCAAATGCATAGCAAAATCGACCGAGTTCATCTGCGATGCCCAAGGCTCAGGGATCTTGGCCCACAGAAACATCCCGGCCTTCGGTACGTTTACTTGCCAGCCCAGTCTGCGAAGTCCGTCGACCAATACGTCGCGTCGGCCTTGATAGATCAACGATTGCTTTTCCACCGTAGCTTCTGTATCCCGCAAGGCAACAATGGCCGCAATTTGGATCGCCTGAAACATGCCATAATCGTAATATCCCTTGATGGTGGCCAATCCCTTTATCATGTCCGCATTGCCCGTGCAAAAGCCAACTCGCCAACCGGCCATATTGTAACCCTTGCTCATCGTCGTGAACTCGACTCCGACATCCTTCGCACCCGGCGCCGACAAAAAGGACGGCGGAACATAGCCATCGTAGGCGACGTCCGCATAGGCGAAGTCACTGATGACCATTAGCCCGTACTTCTTTGCGAGTTTCACCACATCGACGAAAAACTCCGGCTCCACCGTAACCGTAGATGGGTTGTGCGGATAATTGATAATAAGGAGCTTGGGACGTGGGTAAAAATGCTCGCAAGCGTATGCGATATTGGAAAGGTACTTTTCCGTATTGGAAACGTCGAGTGCCACGACATTGCCAGACGCGAGAATGACCGCATACATGTGGGCTGGGAAATAGGGTGCCGGTATAATCGCCGTGTCGCCTGCCCCCATCAACGCCAAACACATATGTGAAAAGCCTTCTTTGGATCCCAAGCAAACAATGGCTTCCGTTTCCGGGTCCAAGCGAACGCCATACTTCCGAAGGTATTTGCTGGTGCATTCGCGTCGCAAATTGAGGATCCCGTTAGCCTTGGAATAGCCATGGTTCCCAACATCCGACGCGGCTTCCGTTAGTTTTGCAATCACCAAAGGGTCCGGTGGATCGGACGGGTTCCCCATCCCCATGTCGATGACATCCTGACCCGCCCGCCTTTTTTGGTACAACAAACTATTGATGCGGCCAAAAAGGTACGGGGGCAATCGGTGAACTCGCGGAGCCCACTCCACTTTGAAATTGCTATCGGTCATGAAAATAGGTTTTTCGTTACAATGGTAGGTAGATCAAGCCAGCCTGGATTTTGCAATAGATAGGATACGGCACTCAATGGTTCGAATAAAGTCTGAAATTCAGTCCCGCTCCTCCAATCAACCGTTTTCAAGCCTAGTATTATGGCTTTTGATACCGTCCGTTCCGATTTTGGGCGAAGCGAGCGAGCCCCACGTAACCCAACGATTTCGTTGCTGAAATCCGACCTGTACAATATGAATCGAGATGGAAAGGAATAGAAGAGCATGCTACACGAATTCTGTCGGCGGAAATTGGTTGCGTTTTTATGTTTGTTGTTCTTAGGCTTCCAATGGTCGTACGCACAAGACTTGATTCAACCTGCGCCCGACATGCCCGCTTACACGCTTGGAAGCGTCCATCAAGGTAATGATGCCTTTGGTCGGCCTTCCGTTACCATCGATTACCATCGCGCCAAGGAGGGAGCCGGGCTGGTATCGCTCTCAGGGAAAACTTCCGAGGGCCCCTTGAAGATAATGGGATTCGGGATTTTGCATGACGCATCTGGAAAGCTGGAGCTCAGTTCGCTTTTTTCGGGCGGACGGGGGCTTGATGTCGATCTATACCTGACTGTCTCCGGTTCGTTTGCGGAGGAATGCCCATTCCAATGCCTTGTATCCAACATCGTACAAGTCGGCACTCCAAGAGGCACTCCCACGACCGCGAGAGAGTGGAACACAAAAGAATCCGCTGCCTACCAAAAGGATTTGCTCGGCCGAAAACCTCCTTTTGCACCTCCGGAAGGCTATCAGATAGTACAGGGGGTTACCAAGTTGCTTGCTGGAATGCCAGTCAAAGTTGCGAGATACGGTGAATGGATGGATGCTGAAGCATTAACGAATGACGCATTGGTGACTGTAAAAATTTCTGGCGTTAAGACCTTGCGGACAATGACTCGCGGCGGTTGGATCGCTGTCCAGTCGTCGGTCCTTCAGCAAGCAGCATCGTCCCCTTCTTCATTCCAACCAAGTGCTAAAGTGATTCCGGGAACGACGGAGACTCTTCCCGTTGGATATGTAATCGTAACCGACGCTATGAAGATCGTTCCGGGCACTCCCGTCAAAGCGATTTGGCACACTCAATTGTCGGACGCGACGGTGATTGCCGTTGATGGCAAACAGTTAACCACGCACTACGATTCTCAGCCCGCCGCCTTTGACAAGAAACTGAATCGAAGTTCGATCGTGATCGCTCAGTCGACGCTCGAGGAATTGGCCAAGCCTGACGCCGCTGAACAGTTTGAGAGCCGCATTCCT
Organism: Pirellulales bacterium; assembly: GCA_038219625.1. Classification (GTDB taxonomy): domain Bacteria; phylum Planctomycetota; class Planctomycetia; order Pirellulales; family Pirellulaceae; genus JBKCUI01. The sequence continues at coordinate 6,572 of JBBRJI010000275.1, forward strand.
AAGAAGTCTTCTTTTGAAGAGGAGATGGAGGAGGATTCGAAACGAATGGCAGCAGAGATGAAGCTGGCTCGAGATGAATTGGATCGTATTTTTGCAGAGAATCAAAAGCGAATGGCTCCGGCCGGAAATTTCAATGGCGCGGGAGGACTCTCAACCTCACCACTCCCAACCTCACCACTTACTGTGCAAAACAATCCTATCGATCTTCCCATTCCTAAAGTAGCGGAGATGTTGCCGTTGGATATCGAATTACCACAAGGGACCAAGCTTGCGGCATGTTGGGGTCAGAGGTGGAATTACGTGACAGTGCTCAAGGATAGCACTGAGGAAACTGTCCCTATTCACTGGGATAGTCAGCCAACTCAATTTGATGGACTGATCCATCGCAGCCAACTCATCATTCGCAAGATCGATTTGAAGAAGCTGCGCAGCAAAGCAACTAGGTTAGCGCAACGCGTCTGGACCGATGTTACTGGTAAACATTCGGTCGAAGCAAAACTGTCGTCACGAACGGACACGCACATAACACTCGTTAAGGTTGATGGCAAAGAAGTCAAACTTCCGATCGACAAGCTAAGCAGCGCCGATCAAAAATGGCTCAAGGACAATCCTTAGTTTATGTGTTTATGCGTTGATCTGTTTTTTGTTCTTTGTACTTGTGGCTGAGCGAGGCCCTTGCTCAGTTTTGGTGGAAACCAACGAGCGAAGGGCCTCGCTCGTTCACAAGTTTCGCATTTCGCTACGCAAAAATGCGTTAACGAGGCTGAGTGCCAAACTCGCTAAGGCGAGCGGCAGATTGGGATATACCAGTGGGCCGGGTGGCACGCTCAGAGCGTTAGCG
>JBBRJI010000276.1:0-7404 GCA_038219625.1 Pirellulales bacterium
GCAATCGCGCGTCGACATCCTCTTGGATCGCGTCGACGTCGATCTCCCAAAATTTCCTGATGAGCTCGTCGGACAAGGGTGTTGCGGAGCGAACCCGTCGCATACCGACCATCCGAGCCGGATCCGATGTGTACCACCAAGGGCTTAGCGGAATGTTGGGGTCTTCGTCCTTCCAGTCTTCGTCCACCGATCCCATCCTGTTCGCGGAGCGAAGGCGTTCTGCGGGATCTTGCCAGCCGCCTCCGCGAACGCATCGTGAATCCGCTTCCGTTGGCCAGTTCGTAGCCTCGAACCCAACGAACGATTCGCCTCCCCGGCCTTCGAATCCCTTTGGCGAAAACTGATCGATAGTCCACTCCCATACATTTCCGTGCATATCGTGAAGTCCAAATGCGTTCGGGGCTTTGCTGCCAACTTTGGCTGCGCCGGCGGTTGCCCCGAAGACTGCATACTTGTCGAGTTGCGCAGGATCGTTGCCAAAGCTATATGCGGTTTTGGAGCCAGCCCGAGCCGCGTATTCCCATTCCGCTTCCGTGGGCAAACGATATTGAACGTCTGTGAGTCCACTCAACCACTTGGTGTACTGTTTGGCCGAATACTGCGTCATGGTGACCGCAGGCTGACTCTTGTCGTCACCAAATTCGTACGTTTTGCCTGGGTCATAAAGTGGTGTTGGGACGGTGATCGCATCCGCACGGATATCGTCGGTAACTTGGTGAATTCCTGTCGACGACAGTCTCTTAAAAACGTCGTAGGATCGCATGAATGTGTTGTATTCGCCCCAAGTTAGCTCTGTCTTGGCGATCCAAAACGGCTCCAACTTTACGTTAAACTGCGGGCCTTCGTCCTCGCTCCGCCCCGCTTCCGATTGAGGCGAACCGATTGTGACTTCGCCTCCTGGTACAGGTATCATTTCAAACGAAATGTTGGTCCGTTCGAACGACTCCGTGTACGGGACGAGATATCCCCCCTTGCCACCGTCGATCGGGACAAAGCGACCTTTCTCTGGTTTGATCTTGCTAATACCGGGCGACGGCTTGGCGGCCAATTCTTGAGAATACGCGAGAACGGGACGCGAAAAAATGAAAGTAAAACAAACGACTATAGAAAGCCAATGCTTGAATTTTGATTTCATGGGTCGTGCTGAGCTGGAGTAATTGAGGATTCGATTCTTCAGTAGATTAACCTCAAATTGATAGTCCATCTAGGGTCATCTTGAAGCGAATCTTGCCGAAGCGTCACTAGAATTGGGAAAAAAGCATTGAAAGAAACGTTGCTTCCTCCGGTATGAAACCGGCGGAAAGCCGATGCTGACGCATTCTTGGTAGCTGCCAATTATCGCTAACGGGGTATACGGGCTGTTGATTTAAAGTCGTTCGCAGAAACAGGCAATTATGGAAACTCAAGATACGAGCGAGTGGGTGTATCTCGTCCCTCACTTACGTTTCGGGTTACCAAATCAACAGACCCTATACACAGCGGGAGCGAAACGCAAAGAGAGATGATTCTCACAGCCTCTCGGCTTGCCGAGTTGGCCAAGCGGCAATGGGGCTGCCATCTGGACCTTTTGGGTTCAGTGGTTTCGAGCCGCGAAGGCTTGCGGCATAGACTGAGACCAGTACTGCGTCGTTTGGATGCGATAGGCGTTTGGCCCAAGCTGGCATTGCGCCCGCGCCTGCACCTTCGTTGATGATCTTGATGATGTCGGGCAACTGCTTAATGTGTTTGTAACTATCATCGCAAAGATTGGGGCCCACATTTCCGCCCCCGTCTACACCATGGCATGAAACACAATTCGCTTTGAAAATCGAAGCGCCAACTGCGACCCACTTTGGCTTTTGCAAGTACTCGACCATGGTCGGTTCGTCACTTGCAAGATTGCCGATTTCCTCGTACTGCTTTCGCGTGTTGGCATCCATGGAGGTCTGGAATTGCTCGACGATGGTTCTGCCCGGTGCGCCGGAATGGAAGACCAAAGTGTAAAGAGGTGCAAAAGCCAGGCTGCATAAAAAGACCGACTTCCACCATCTAGGAATGGGATTGGTGTATTCCTGAATCCCGTCAAAGTCACTTGTCAACGCAGGTATTTTGTTTTGCATGATTTTTGTTCAAGACGAACGAACTGAGCGCGCTAGCTCTACGGTTTGATTTCATTTGGGGGAACGATAGTGGCAGGGCGGACAGCGGCAGGACGAGACAGATCGGTGCCGAGACGTTGAATGTAAGCGATCAAGGCGATGGCGGACGTATCCTTGATCAAGTTTCCTTGGTAAGCCACTGGTCCCCCTTGTCCGATGATCTCGGCTGCAATTGCTTCCGCCTGCTTGTGAGCAAGTTCCTCGAACTTGCTGTCGTTGGTTGCACCCTCGTCAAGGTTCATGTCATAGGGGGTACCAACCTCCGATAGCAATTGGATATGTTTGCCTACTCTCGAAAACGGGATCTTATTGGAATGCAAGTGCTTGTAAACGGGCATGACCGTCCCTGGCGTCATGACCGAAGCATTCTCAAAGTGACGCCAGTGCCAAAAACTGCTTTGCTTTCCGCCCCCCTCACGTGCTAAGTCAGGGCCAATTCGACGATCGCCCCATTGAACCGGTCGGTCATAAACAAACTCACCCGCTTGACTAATCGCGCCATAGCGTTGGGCCTCGTGAACGAGCGGTCGGATCGTCTGCGAATGACAATTTTGACATCCCTGCGAAATGTAAATCTCTCGCCCTACCAACTCCAACGGACTATAAGGCTGCACGGAGGCAATCGGAGGTGTCGCATTACTGAAGGCGAGGTTGGGAAACAGCGAAATCATACTCAACAAACAGAACAGGAGGCCAATTAACAACGCCAGTCGTAGTGGCATTCGTTCGAGTTTGCGATGCCAATTTAACATGGCAAATTGATCGATTTTGGCGGCCACATCCAACACGGGCATCCCCGTCAATGCGCTAGGTGCGGCTTGCCCGTCTAGTTCTTCACCAATCACTCCCAACGACGGCTGAATGCGAGCTTCGTTGCGAAGCGGTTTGTCTCGTAAAACCTGAAGTAGGTTTAATCCGAGCAAAAGCATGCCTGCTAAGTAGACGCAAACGCCACCAAAACGAAGCCACCACAAGTTCGTTACTGACTGAAGGGTCTCCATGAAGGAGTATTGCAGTCTTCCCAACTCACTCAAATCACTCCATTTTCGGGCCTGAACAACCCCAGCACAATACTCCGGTACGATGGTCAGAATCAGTCCAATCGCTGCCAGCCAAAAATGAATGTTGCTTAGAACCGAGATAGGTCGCCTAAGTTCATACAAACGAGGCAGCAACCAATAGATCACCCCAAAGACCATAAAGCCATTCCAACCCAGTGCAACCGCGTGCGCATGAGCTACTTCCCAATCGGTGTAGTGAACCATCGCATGAATGCTCTTAAAGGAAAGCATCGAACTTTCGAAAGCGGTAAATCCATATACTATCAGGCCAACCAACATGAAGCGTAGTGCCGGGTCCTGCTTCACTTTTTGCCAAGAACCCGATACCGTGCAAAGACCGTTTGCGAGGCCTGCCCACGAAGGCATCCACAACAGAATGCCGCAGAGCATTCCAAGTGTACTGGTCCATTCAGGAACAGGCGTAAAATGCAGTTGCTTGAAGCTGGCGCAAACGAAAAGCAACAGCAAGGACCAAAAATGAACGATGCTCAGTTTGTAACTGTATAGCGGTCGATCTATGGCTTTCGGCAAAAAATAGTACATCATGCCGACCAGCGGCATCGTCGTAAAGAATGCGACCAAGTTTTCGCTATACCAACTCTGCACAAGTGCATCTTGCACCCCAGCAAACAAGGGGAGGCTTTGCATCCAACCCATTGGAATGACCAAGCAGTTGGTTACCTCCAAAATCCCAACGACGATAACGGACGCCAGATAGAACCATAAACTGACGTACATATACCTTTCGCCGCGTTTGACGATTGTCATGACGATATTGACGCCAAAGCAAAAAACCCAACTGATTGCAATCGCGATCTGGATGGGCCATGCCGTACCTGAAATCGATCTGCCTTGGGAATATCCTAGCAGCAAGGCAATCATCATCGCGACCAGAATGCATTGCCAAGCAACAAAGTGGATCGCAGCAAGTGCACCACTCCAAATTGGAGCCTTGCAGAGTCGCTGGGTGCTATAGTAAACCCCCGCAAAAATCGCATTCCCAGCGAACGCAAAGAATAGCGAGTTGACGTTCAATGAATTCAAGCGTGCGAACGTCACAAAGGGCTGAAAACTCTCCTGCAAACTTCCAAATAGAGTTGGCATCGATAACAACAAGCCCGCAAGTGCTCCTATTATGCTTGCAAGAATACCCCAAACGACCGTAGCGCCAAGAAAGAGCCGAACAACGCCGTCGTCGTAGGTGAATCTTGGCAGATCGCTAGTCTTCTCGTTAGGAGGTAAAGACTTGATCGTGGAATTGTGTTCGGGCATTTCGATAGCTGAAAAGTGGTGCCACTGTGAGTCGAATTGACACGCTTCATTGTAGCAGACCCGTTATGGCTCGGAGTCCACCGCCGACAAGTCACTTTGGCGAAGAGCGTGTGGCACGTGGGGCACGCCCAAAGCGGTAGCGCGGTAGCGATGGGCGTGGGAACTGTGGCAATTGTTTCTAGCGATTCACCACGCCCTTCGTAACCTCAGGGACGTGCCACACATGACGCGGAGAAGGTGTGGCACGCCCAAAGCGGTAGCGCGGTAGCGATGGGCGTGGGAACTGTGGCAAATGTTTCTAGCGATTCACCACGCCCCTCGTAACCTCAGGGACGTGCCACACATGACGAGTCTACCGCAAATTCACTTAGGCGAAGAACGTCTTGAACGTACGTCATTAGGACTGCGAAAAAACTCCCACTCGGCCCGCAGAATGAGAGCTCGAACGAATGTATAGGAACCCAGGCCGATGGAAACGCCGACGCAATCGGCTGCGAAGTCGAGCCAGTCAGCCGTTCGGCCTACTGGAATCTGCAACAATTCGTCGAGGGCTGCGTAGACTACCGCAATGAGGGCAGCCACGAAGGTATTCCGGTACAGCTTCGCATCGTTGGTTGGAACAGCCCAAGCAATGAGAAACGAAAGTCCAGCAAAAGCAATGACATGCAGTACTTTGTCGGAAAGATGCAGTGGGATGAAAATCCTGTCGGCTGGCAGATGGGTTCCAATAAAAAGAAAAACCCAGTAAACGACAAGAGCGACTATCGCCATGCGTAAACTGTTGATAGTCGCTCTCATTTACATCCTGTAGGTTAGCAATTCTTAATCCCACCACCATTGGTCGGCAGCCAGATCCTTGGGTGCAGAGCCCTTCTCTTGCTTCTTGTCGATTTCTTTATCGACTGTCGTTGCCGATGGCTCGACTAATTTTCTGGCAGCAATGTGAACACCGCCACCAATCGGAGTAACGAGTTGGGAATTCTTCCAAACCGCATTGACGGCCGTTTCAACTTGGTTTACTCCAGCGACGGTATTCACGCGACATTTGGTTTCGTCAGCAAATGCTCCAAGATTCCATTCTGCCTTTCCGTAAAGGTCGCGATCTTGGATGAATGCGGCAGCAATGCTGATGTCGAACAGGTTTCGCATCTCGAAAAAAACTGGGATTACGTCAGCTAGTTTGTCGAATTTTTCCGTAAACTCTTTGGTAAAGCCTTTGCTAGCTTGATCGCCCGTGCTTCCCGTTCGTGTTCGGTCGCCGTTCTTTTCGACACTTTCTTTTTCTCCGCTCAATTTGACGCCTCGGCCCTGTAGATGCAGAGCCGTATTCGATTCGTTCGTCGTAACCGAGCTGTAGTCTGCTTGGAAATACCATCTTTGCAACGAGTTCGCATTTGCACCCGGCGAGGTTCGTTGAATCCAACTCGTGAGTGGAATAATGGGATCCTGAAGACCGATTCCAATCAACTTCATTCGGTAGTCGGCTTCGACAAGGACTTGTGCGAAGTGTGTTGTTTTGGGAACGCCTTTGATAGTGATCGTCTGGAGTCCTAGTGCATCCTTGGCCCCGAGAGCGATTTTTCGTGGGTCGACGCCTTTCGGCATTTGACCGCCAAATTGAGCGTAGTACTGCTTCATTCTCTTTAGCCCGTCGGCGGTTGGATCTATCGAGCAAGCGATGATGCTGTTGTCGTCGTTGGAGTGGAAGGCTCTCAAGGCTACGATCATATCTTCTAGCCTCAGAGTCGGCCTGCCAGTTGTTAATCCAACCAAGCGGTTATTTGCATCCAGATGCCATTGGTCTGCTGGCCCCGCGATGACGATGTCCTTGGACTCAGGCAAGAAAAATACGTATTCAAGTCGGCTTAGTCCTGCCAAACTTCGAACTTCATCACTTAATATGTCACCTTGATCGAGTTGCTTGGAAACAAATCGCTCCAATCGGTTAAGTGACACCATTCGCATTGGGGAGGTATGAACAGCTCCACGTGGCTTACTCTGCAGGGTTGCCTGTCGCATCGCAAACGCAATGGACGGATCGACTTGCGAGACACGCAATACGCCGGCTGCGTCGATGTCGATACCGGCGACCCCAGAGCCAGCTCCACCGCCACCGTTGCCACCACCGCCACCTTGTCCGCCGCCTCCTTGTCCGCCGCCACCTTGTCCGCCGCCACCGCCAAATTGCCCGAAGCTAGACGGCATCCAAAGGACGCACGCAACGGTCACCGAAAGGAAAAACTTAGTTAGGGTTTGTAGACGCATGCCAAAGTACCCTTGGGTTGCGAAGCAGATTGGGAAATGAGAAGTCGGGCCGAGAAATTATTCCTCACGGCTTCCGTCCAGGATAGTTGCGATCTTCTCGATTAGCAACAAATTGTGAGAATATGGGCGAAATGCGAAATCTGCGGATTACGTTGGTTGGCTAAATTTCCCAAATTCTCTAGGGAATTGGTCAAGAAAGCTTGACTGCGGTCCCTGCCAAGAAGTATTCCCTTTCGATTGAGAGTCGGAAACTGCACGCTCTCGATGTCGAGAATTCAGGGAAGCGCCGTGGGTCCAATACGAAGCCAAACAATCTGGGGACTTGCGATCTGCATGTGGATCCTAGCTGCGCCGCTGGTTTGCCTTGGTCAACCGATTGCGCAGTTGCCTTACCAAAGTAACCCCTGGCTGAGCAGCCCGCCGCAGAATGGAATGTTCCCCGCAAATGGATATGTTCCGCAACCATCGGGGATTCCCGCCGGAACTGGCTCGTTCGATCCTTATGCACCAGCCTTTCGGCCGAGCACAGCACCGGTATATCCCTCCTCGAATCCTTTCGCCAACTTAGGAAACCTGTTCGGCTGGGGCCAATCCACAGCACCGACTTTCGGGACCAACCCTTACGGAAACCCAAATTTGCCTGCCTACGTGAATCCGTATGCTGCCAC
>JBBRJI010000277.1:0-7404 GCA_038219625.1 Pirellulales bacterium
GTACCTACCCCAGCCATTCCAGACCTTGGAACGGCGCAGCGATTTGTTAATTTGATCAATGCTTCTGCGGTGGTTTCGCCTCGACTTTCAGCCAAAATCAATGGTGGATTGGCGACGGCACGATTGGGAAGCGTTGATCCCGCTAGTTACAGCCCGATTCGGTTGAGGTCGAACAATGATGTGATTATTCAGCCAGGTGCGGTCGTGATTGGTGATCGCCCCAATGAAAATGAAGTCACGTTGCGATTTGCGGAGAATTTGCCGGACGATGTGTATCGACTGGAAGTTTTTGGATTTGATGATGCTGGCAGAGGTATTCGGGGCCTTCGAAATACGAATGGCGATTTGTTTGTTCCATCCAACGCAAGTACGCGTCAGGACACGATCGACTTCCGATTGGACTTGGGCTCGAAGGTGACGGCAGTCGTTCCGCAACCTGTAGTAAGGCTAGCGGACGGTTCTATCGAACAGCAGCGCAATACAATCGTCGTTTATTTTGATAACGACAAGCTTCTCGTTGAAAACGGGGCGGATGGTAAGCCCACGGCTCGCAGTGTGGAAAACCCTTCTTTCTACCAATTGATTTACACGGCCGATACGGTACGCAATACGGATGATTTGCCGGCGTTCTTTCCAGCGACGGTTTCCTACAACGCATCCGCGAATACCGCAACCTTGCGTTTTGATACCGACATCGATTCGCTTCCAGGGCCATTCTTGTCATCAAGTACTTTCCGATTGCGAATCGGCACCAGAGAAACAGCCCCGATGTCGCCGGTGCGGACGGAAGCAGCTGCGACCGCTATTTCGGATTTGAATACGAATGGGCAAGCAAAAGTTCGATTCACCTCGAAGGCTCTAGGTGAATCCGGGGGTGCTGTGACTGTATCGTTTGTCAGCGGCCCTCCATCGCCGAACCCGACGGTGACCGTAAATGGAAACGCAATTACGGTGAACATTGGCAGCGCCACGGCGACTTCGCCAAATACCGTAACGACTGTCAATCAAGTCATCGTGGCGTTGGAGACAGATCCCGCGTCGTCAGCCTTGATCAAGACGATTTTGGAGCCAGGTAGCGATGGAACCCAAATTATTGGCAATCGCCCGATCAACTATTCGCCGGTCACTTTGTATGGACTAGGAAGCACTTTCGATACTGCCACCAATTTGGGCACGATCGGTTCAGCAAGTGTTGTTCAGACTAGTTTGTTGCTGAGCTCCGCCATCGATCCAGAGGTCAACGTATTGGATTCGATTGGGGCTTCGAATGATCCGGCCCAGCGTATCGTGGGCGAAACCTTTGAGAATCACATCAATCCTGCGTTTGGCGGAGACAATTTCGCTGGCATTCGCACGATTTACTACAACTTCCAATCGACCTACGGCACCGACGCGGGTGTGCCTGTTTCGAATGCGATTACTGAAAAGCAAAAGTTGCGAATTCGTGAGGCGTTCGCGTTGTGGTCCAACCAGTTGGGGGTTCAATTCGTTGAAACCGCCAATAGCGGTTTGACCATGGCGTTAGGGACGACCAATGCTCTAGCCTTGAATCAGTTGCGAGTCGAAAGGGTGGGGGCTTGGGGAGTTCGTATTGATCCGACTTACCAAAACAGCTTGGCTGTGTTTTCGGCAAACAACGTTTGGAATGATAACTACGGCGAAAATCTAACTCGAGCTGCCGCTACCAGTATTGGTTTTATGCTCGGCCTGTCGCGTGCCGCCAATCTGGCCCCGTCTGAACTGCTGAATCTCGATTCAGGTTTCCTCAACTTCCAAACTACGACCGATCGAAATTTCGAACCGATATTCCCGGGCAATCAGGACATTATCCATGGTCAGTATTTGCACCGCACGGAAGGAAGCGATATCGACTTGTATCGGTTTGATGTCGACTTTGGGGCAAACGGACAATCGCGAGAAGGAGTTCTTGTTGCCGAGACGCTAGCCGAACGACAAGCGAATGCAAGTACGCTCGATACGCGTTTGGCATTGTATCGAGAAGTGCAAGCAACAGCCTCCTCGAATCTTGGTTTAGGTCAAGGAGTGCAGTTGCAGTTTACCGCGGTCAAGCCTGGTAAGCTCGGGAACAACCTGCAAGTTTTTGTCACCCGTAGCAATCGCGGTGCAGGTGCCACGCCAATCGTCAATATGTTTCCGAATGCCATCACGGTCGATTTGAACTCGACGACTGGTTCGGAAACAACGCTAGGCGAGCTTGTTGCCGCTTTGGACAACGATCCATTCGCACGCGCTATCGTAAAAGTAAAGCTCTTGGGTGGAGACCCTGCGACCAAAGTTGGGAATCGCGACATAACGTATTCGCCAATTACCCTCAAACGTGGCGAGTTGCAGTTGATTTCCCAGAACGACAATTACTTCAGCAAAGACTCGCTGATTCGTCAAAGTCTGTCGTCCGGTGTTTATTACATTGGCGTGTCTGCTTCCGGAAATGATCAGTACGACGCGACAATTCCAAACACAGGCACCGGCGGTAGGACGCAGGGCAAGTATGATCTCAGACTGACATTTAGAGCCCAAACCGACAGCGTGGACTCGATTCAAGATATTTCAACTTTGGGTGGCGATCGTTCGGAAGCACTCGATGGCGATTCTAATGGCATCAGTGGTGGTGTTAACAACTTCTGGTTCCAAACGCGGCCACTTGATCGTGCCATGCGATTCAACGCTGGTGGCTCCATTGAATTAGAAGGAGCCATTGTTACCATTCGAGGTGGTAATGGAGTTGACCGTCGGTTTGAATTCAGCAGCGATACCAACATCGGCATAGGTAACACTCGTATTTTTTACACCTTAGCTAGTACCTCAGGTGATCTGGCGAATGCCTTGGCCAATGCGATCAATAGTCGCACCACGGACACTGGGGTTACGGCTGTATCTAATGGAGCTCGTGTCACCTTGCGTGGCGAGCGGTTCATTCAGCTCTCACCCGGTCTGACCGTGATCGATTTGGCGGGCAAGACGATTTTTGTCGACAAGTCGGCTGGTCCCAACGCAGACGGTTCGCTGGCTCGTCCATTCAACAACTTATCGGCCACTGGCGTCGCCAATGCGTTTGGCTCGACTGTTCCGGGCGATATCGTCCGGATCGTTGGCAATGGTGGAGTGGATCAGAAACTGGAAACCGTCGCAGATAATTTCGCTTACGAGGTTGGCTTCGGTCTGCTTGCCGGCAGTATTTTGTCCGATGGTGCCACGATGGACGTGCCCAAAGGCGTGACGGTGATGATCGATGCGGGGACAGTATTCAAGTTGAACCGGGCTCGAATCGGCGTGGGTAGTTCGACACTTGGAGTGGATCGTAGCGGTGGCGCATTGCAAGTATTGGGAGCTCCAATCCTGCTTGACTCGGCTGGCAACGCTAGGAAACTCAGTGACGGCACGACGGCTTCGGGAAGCGTGTTCTTCACTTCATGGTTGGATCAAACGATTGGGTTGGACAATTACGCGCCGCAGACCACGCCATCGGCTGGGAACTGGGGTGGATTGGTCTTCAAACGCGATCTGGATCTTTCTGCGGGGCGGTTTGATTTGGAAGATGAAGGTATCTTCCGCCAGTATGTCAATCATGCCGACATCCGTTATGGCGGTTCGAGTGCAGTCGTGGTTGACACCATTCAGCAAACGGTCAACTCCATTCAGATTGCGGACATGCGTCCAACCATCTCCTTTAATAAGATTACATTCGGTTCGGACGCTGCGATCAGCGCGACCCCGGACAGTTTCGAAGAGACGCTATTCAGCGAACCTAAATACCAGCGCAAGGGTAGTTTTACACCGGACTACAACCGTGTTGGGCCAGAAATCCATGATAACGTTTTGGTCAACAACTCCATCAACGGCATGTTCATTCGTGTTAGCACCCCTGCTGGTGGCGAACTAAAGCAATTGACGGTATCCGGTCGCTTTGACGATACCGACGTGGTTCACGTTCTTTCTGAAAACGTCATCATCCAAGGTGTCCCTGGGGCCAGTCTGTTGGACCAAACCATCCTGCCTGCCAATCTTGTTTCGTTGCGAGGCAGAACTGGCGGAACGTTAACGCCTGGGATTTACAATTACAAGTTCACGTATGTCGACAAGTATGGGTACGAAACTCCTGCGAGCAATGCAACACAAAATGTTTCGTTGAGTCCGACTCAAACAGCCGTCAGCTTAACCGGCCTGCCGAGCGTCAATGGCGAGTTCGTTACTCGACGCTTGTATCGAAGTTTTGGTACGGGTTCGGGGCCTTATCGGTTGATCGCTGAACTCGACGGAATCTCGACTGCCTACGAAGATTTGGGAGCAAATCTCTCAGACAGCAACGATAATGAGGCAACCTTGTTGCGAGATCGTCCGGATGTTAGTGGGGTTCTTTCGCAGCTTGCACTGGGTGGAACGTTGATTGCTGGCGGAACCTATTCTTACCGCGTCGTCATGGTGGACGAAGCGGGAGGGGAAAGTTTGGCGTCAGCTCCGACATCCGCAATTACGACCAACATAACCAGTCGATCCGTGAATTTGACGGTTCTCCCAGCACTGCAACTGGGTTATGCCTCTCGTCGTATTTATCGCAGTTCTTCGACGGGTGCAGGCACCTTCCGATTGATTGCGCAGATCAACGATCCGAACGCGACAACCTACCTAGATAACGGTTCCAATTTGACGGGTACGCTGTCGGTTGAGACTTCAGGAAACATCCGGCCGCGATTGGATGCTTCTTTGGCGATTGATCCGGGTTCGATTATCAAGCTCGAAGGTGCTCGCATCGAGATCGGTCACAGTGCACAATTTATGGCGGAAGGGCTCGATGGCGGGCGTATTGTCTTCACCAGCAAGCAGGACGATCGGTTCGGGATCGGTGGTACGTTTGATACGAACAACAATGGACTCAATGCAGCTCGGGACGCGCAGCCACGCGACTGGAGCGGTATCTATGCATCGCCTGGTTCAACGCTGCAATTGGATCATTCCGTGTTTGCATATGCCGGTGGATCATCCCGAATCGAAGGTACTTTCAAATCGTTTAGCCCGATCGAGCTACAGCAAGCGGATTCCCGCATTGCCCATACTTTGTTCGAGAACAATGCAAATGGAATCGGCGGCCAAGGCCCCATCGATCGATTGGGACGTCCAGCCAATGAAAACTATCCGCTGGGTAACAATGCAAGCCGCGGTTCGACCTTGTTCGTTCGAGGCGGTCAACCGATCGTTCTAGAAAACATTTTCCAGAACAACGCTGGTAGTGCAATCACGATCGATGCCAATTCGATGGACTCCGTTTTGCGGGGTGATTCCGGACGACAATCCGGTGCTATCGATCGCGACCTGACGCTCGATACCAATCGCGGTCCACTCTTCCGCGAGAATCGCTTATTCAATAACGGCATCAACGGCTTGGAAATTCGAGGTGATTACAGCACGAACAATCGGGACGAGGCGGTGTTGGCTGTCCGCGATTTACAACGGAACATCCTTACCACCGAAAGCGTCTGGGACGATACCGACATTGTCCACGTTTTGTTTGACTCCATTACGGTTTCGAATCTCGAGCACAGCGGCGGATTGCGGTTGCAAAGTGCGATCAATGAATCGCTGGTTGTCAAGTTTGAGGGTCAGGGTTCGAATTTTGACAAGGAACGCGGAACCGGCATCACAGCCACGGGCGTTTACAGTAGCGTGCCAGATCGTGTGGGTGGAACGGTTCAGATTCTTGGCCAACCAGGCTTCCCTGTCGTTTTGACTAGCTTGCGAGATGACGCTGTTGGTGCAGGCACACAGCCAGACGGTCGTCCGCAAACAGACTCGAATAACGACGGCATCGCGTCTGTACCGCGGGCTGGCGATTGGCGCAGCACTTTGTTCGATACCTTTAGTAATGATCGCAACGTATTAACCATTTTAGAAATAGAACGAGTTGATACGGTTGCTCCCGGGACGAACGATTTTGCAGTGACAGCTCAGTTTCTAGGCACATTGGCCAAGAACGAATCTTCCACAGACGAAAACTTGCCGCTCGGTTTTGTGATCCATGGCGTGTTGAGTGACGCGAATGATCAAGACGTTTACAGCTTTGTCGGAGTGGCCGGAACTCAGGTTTGGTTTGACGTCGACAGTACGCGATTTTCCTTGGACACAGTCATCGAAGTCTTGAATGCCAATGGAGATTTACTTGCACGAAGTGACGATAGCACCGACGAACAGAGCGGAGCAGATACGATTTTCACGACGCCGCTTATCGATGTCAACAATGCGAATCCGCTTCTTCGGAGAGCCAATGCCGTGGCACGTCGAAACGTCTCGGGACTGCTCAAGGATGACTACACGAGCAATCCTCGCGACGCAGGTTTGCGAATCTTGTTGCCCGGTGTGACGGGCGCTCAAAGCACCTTCTTTTTCCGAGTTCGAAGCAAGAGCACCAACATTGAGAATTCGGGAGCCGGACTCACGAGCGGATCGTACGATGTGCAAATTCGGTTGCGAGATGCTCAGGAATTCGCCGGTTCGACAGTGCAGTTTGCAAACATTCGTTACGCGACCAATGGCGTGCATGCGACAGGTCTTCCCTACCATTCGCCGCTCACCGGCGAAGCCAGCACAGGCATGTTCGATGGCACAAACGATAACATTACACAGCTTGGATCGCTTCATCTGACAGACCGAGGAGCCATTAGCGTGGCGGGATTGTTGGTTGCGGGTGCGGCTAATGTCATGCAATTCAGTTTGGGTGACGACGATCTCATTTCGGCGGGTGCCAATACGCTTTATCCAATTTCGATTGATGTTGACTACGCGGACGGACTGAATCGGCCAGACACGACGGCTTATTTGTTTTCCTCCCAAGGCCTATACATCGGTGGAGATAGTTCCATCGTGGACGATCGTCCAGGACCGCTGCGAGGTTCTGATTTATCAGATCTTTCGCGAGGTTCGGTAGGTGCCAAGGATCCGTTTATTGGAACCGTTGCGCTGCCACGCGGTAACTATGACCTTGGGATAGGCGGGCCAACATCGCAACCGACCGTACTGTCGCGGAATACAGTCTTGTTCGACGACAGTATGGAAGCGCTGCCATACCGTCCTATCAGGACCCCAGCCGCCGCCCCATTTATTAATTTGAATCTAGCGACAAACACTTATATAACAGACACCAATTATCTTTGGAGGTCTTTCAATACGTTGGAAGGAGGACACGGAGGTACAACAGCGTTTGGATTCCGGATAGGTGATCCTGGAAAGGCAACCGCACAAGCGAACCCGCTCCAATTGGTTTCGAATACGTTTTCATTCCCAGCCACTTGGGAACGGGGCGACCCAGCACGGTTCTCGATGAACTATCAGTTCCCGTTTGGACCTGGAGCGGGTGGGGATCGATTGCGAATAACGCTATTTGAGCTGTTGACC
>JBBRJI010000278.1:0-7401 GCA_038219625.1 Pirellulales bacterium
ATCTATACAGCACTTCATGGGGTCGCGCACGCGCAGTCGATTACTGCGTTTTTTCATGACCCAAACACACACCAGGTCAAACTGAAAATTGCTGAAGTCGACCTGGGACGGGATGTCGCGTTGTTGACCTCGGTGGAAAACGAAGCCATTCCGTCCGGCGGTCTGTCACTCGGGTTTTGGCCAAAGGGCGATGCGATTTCAGCGAAGTTAGCGGGCAAAGATGCTACGGTGATTGGGCATCCGTTGGATATTGAACGAATACCAACACATTCTCCGCTAAAGCTACGGACAGGTCGTCCATACGCGCGACTGACTGACATTCTCAATTCCGAAGCCCGTGGAGAGCTTGGGGATCGAAAGAGCCCGCTCACGTCCATCAACGTTTTAGTGCTGGAGGGAAATTTTCTTCCCGGCCACTCTGGCGCACCCATCCTGGATTCGGACGGCGCTGTCGTTGGGATCGGCAATGGTGGGCTGCGCGATGGGCAAGTCGGTTACGGTTGGGCGATTCCTTTTCACGAGGTCGAATTGCAACCTATGTCACCCGCCATGCAAACTCAGATCGCCCAGTTGCCTAGCTTTCGTCGCTCAAAGCAACTGTTCCTGGTCTCCGTTCCCGAGGACCAGCAGCAAACACAACTCATCAGCCAGGTGACTACTTTCGTCGAAAGCGATGATGGCAGCCCAATCCTGGGTTTGAAGAATCTTCCCGAACACGAACTTCAGGCGGAATTGAACCGACGCAAGGAAATTCTCCAGGCGGTTCGTGAAGGCAAAAACGACCGCGTTTCGTCAGCGGAAGAATTAGAGCGGATCATGAATAACCGTGTTTACCTGCCAAGCGGAACGCCAGTGACCTTGCTGGAAGACCCGAAGAAACTTGGTTTGCCATTCGCCGTTCCATCGCAGCCAGCAAGCCAGGGAACACAAGTGATGCCAGCATTTCAGTTTTCTATCGGACAATTGTTTTCCAGGGTTCAGGTGTCTTTGAGGGACAAAAAAACCATGGAACTCTATGTGCCGACAGTTTCCATACGTCGGCGTACAGGAGTCGTAATCAACGCGCCGAACAATCTAGGCATTATCGTGGGGGGTAAAAACACAGGGATGATCGCAGGCGGCAATATAACGATCAACAATTCACCCAAGGCAGTTAAAAAGCTGATACTCAGCAATGATGGCGGTGCGACACTTGTCATGCGTGACGATGGTACGGAAGTGATGCGAGGAATTGGTGATCCGGAAAAGCATTTAGGCATCGCGATCCACGGAACGGAGATCAAATTGTTGGAAGGTGTCCAGAATTTTGGGCCTGTGATCCAGTTTCGTAAGGTCGAGATTCTTAGTGGTGAATTCAAAGGCCAGCGTGGTTGGGTTTCGAAGAACTCGATCCGCGAAGTCACTGTGCCTGAAACCTCCAACGACAGGTGACTAGAGAAAGTGACAGCTGGCTCAATCAAACCACCTGCTCGGAAAGCTCTTCGCATCATGAGAAATGCTGACAAAAAACGCCCACTTTACGAGGATCAATGTTCATGAGCCACGCAACGCGTGTCTTCGTCAGTTCGACTTCATCGGATCTTAAGAGCTTCAGAATTGCTGTCTGCGCAGAACTGCAGAAGAAGCCAGACGTTTATGTCGTTTCCCAGGAAAAGTTGCTCCCGGACTTTCGAGAACTTGAACGGATTCTGCGCACGGGCATTGAAGGCTGTCACGCCGTCATTTGTCTGGTGGGGCCATCGTTTGGTGCTGCATTGCATAATCCCGTTGATGGCGAATTGATTTCGTACACGCAGCTAGAGTGGAGGATTGCAAGGGAACTTCAGAAGCCCGTTTTTGTGTTTATGCCGACAGCAGATTGCCCTTTTGATGATTCGTATCAAGCAAATGCCGAGCCGCCCGAACATCGGATGCGACAACAGGCCCACGTTGCAGAAATTCGTGCTAGCGGGCTGCTTCGTAAAGGATTCAACAATGTTAATGAACTAGTAAATGATATCCGACAGTTGCTGTTGGACTCGGCATCTCTGGCGGGTGGCGTGACTCAGAAGCTCGCAGTGGCTGCAGACTTGAAACTGGACCTTCCGCAAACATTCCGTGCGGCATCCGGCACATTGAATCTGATTCAAGACGTTCACACGCCATTAACCGAAGCGATTTGCACACTGGCCGTCAAACATCATGGAAGCGTCATTGATGGAGACAATCTTCTACGGGCGCATCCGTATCTGCCGGTTTCTTCTGGGTTCTTTTCTCCAGTCGCTTGAGTCAATACTCAAACCAACCGATAATTCGAGGCGCTGTTACATCGTCCAGAAACTTACCGGAAGGGAACATTTCCGTTGGAACCGACTCATCCATATTCAGCCCACGATTACGGCGCACCTGTTGCGTCCTTTGCGGGGCAACCTGTTCCCAGATTACAACGCGTGCTCGGATTTCACCTCTACTTATACGGGCACGACAACGTTCTGCCTCATACAGCAGCACGTGGCTCGAATAACAACGATTTTCCAACTGGAAGATCTGCCTTTTGGTATACAGCGGTTGTAGCTCCAACAACCAAGCGATTGACGGTTGGACTGATGCTTGGCTCAGATGTCTCACGCGCCGCATGGCCTCAACTCCTTGCGGATCGTGCTGCTATCGAGGCCGAAATGGGGTTCGAATTGGAATAGAACTCTCCGGCAAATCAGAAAATCTGGACCGTCAAGATTTCGCATGGCGGATTGGTAGTCGATCCCCTGCTGAAATTCGCTTTTTAACTACGTGTCCTCTGCCAGATGGTGTCGATAACTGGAGAGCGATCTGGTGGTTCTCGAATCGCGTCAACCATTGCCGTCTGGCCCTTCGCCGGACGGCTGTCCACGCATTTTACCGGTTGCCTTATTCGGACTCACTTGGCTTTAAGCGTGTCTTTTACGTCTCGGCCAACGTCCTTGGCCGCCTTGTCAACGTCTTCGCCTAGATCACGCAACTCCTCGTTCGGGCGCGCATCCAACGCATCTTTGATCCCGTCCGTTTTATTGGCGTTTGGCGCTTGTTCGCACGCGGGTAGTGTGACTAGCGAGGCGGCTACGAGAATGAGTAGTTGGCGAACTTGTTTCATGTTCAAAATACTTCCAAGGGCTAGTGATTTCAGCATGTTCGATGTTGCAATTCTTCGATTGGAAAAATGGCCATTCGTCGAACAGACCGCGCGTCTACAAAGCATGTTTCAAAATCAAACTGTCGTTCTAGCCGTACATGCATCAACCGTGCCAATAATTCGTCGGATTTTAATTAACAGGGAAATTTCAAACATGGAATCGAATGCGACGTTTTGCGGCCGTCATTTGGCCTCCCATGGACCAAGCTGGTCGATCGTGCATCGATGATTCCAAAACGAACCTCGCCTTGCCAAAATCGCACAAACTTACAACTTCTTGACCGGCAGGTATCATCCACTTGCTAGAGTAACGGAGTCGCCAGAGTCGCCAGAGACGATTTTCAGCCCCAATACCAAGGAGATCCCATGATCACCACAGTTCACTTCGCTCGTGCCATGACGAGCTTTGCGATGCTATGCATAGCAACGTCTGTGTTAGCCCAGGATCGCCTGGCTTTGAAAAAAGACAGCACTCCGCAAATTGCGGGAAAAGAGACGGATAGCATTGGCAAATGCCCGGTGATCGGTGGAACCCAAAAACCCTCGTCGGAAAGACACACGGCCGCTGGGACGATGTCCAATGGGGACTGGTGGCCGAACCAGTTGAACCTGCGAATCTTGCATCAGAATTCATCCAAAAGCGATCCGATGGGTGATGCTTTTAATTACGCAGAGGAGTTTAAGAAACTTGACCTGGAAGCCTTAAAAAAGGATCTCCGTGTGTTGATGACGTCGTCGCAGGAGTGGTGGCCAGCCGACTATGGCCATTATGGTCCGCTATTCATCAGGATGGCTTGGCACAGTGCGGGCACGTATCGCGTTGCCGACGGGCGAGGAGGGGCAAGCTATGGAACACAGCGTTTCGCTCCACTCAACAGTTGGCCCGACAATGCGAATCTAGATAAGGCCCGAAGGTTGCTTTGGCCAATCAAGCAAAAGTACGGTCGCAGTATCTCGTGGGCCGACTTAATGGTCCTCACCGGCAATGTCGCACTTGAGTCGATGGGGTTCGAGACGTTTGGATTTGCTGGAGGTCGAGCAGACGTTTGGGAGCCTCAAGAAGACATTTCCTGGGGTCCGGAGAGCGAGTGGCTGGGAGATAAACGATACACTGGCGACCGCAAACTCGAGAATCCTCTCGCCGCAGTTCAAATGGGTTTGATCTACGTGAACCCAGAAGGACCGAACGCTAAACCGGATCCGCTCGCCTCGGCTAAGGACATTCGGGAGACGTTCGGTCGCATGGCCATGAACGACGAGGAAACCGTGGCGCTGATCGCTGGCGGTCATACATTTGGCAAAGCCCACGGGGCTGCCGATGCTAATAAGTTCGTCGGTGCCGCACCCGAGGCGGCAAGCACGGAAGAACAAGGGTTAGGTTGGAAAAATACTTTTGGAAAGGGCAATGCAGGCAATACTATTACCAGCGGTCTAGAAGGGGCATGGACTTCCACGCCGACGGCGTGGTCGAACGGATACTTCGATAACCTGTTCGGCTTCGAATGGGAACTAGGGAAGGGTCCCGGCGGCGCGCAACAATGGACCCCTAAAGAGGCATCTGCGAAGGGGACCGTTCCGGATGCTCACGATCCGGCTAAGCGTCACGCCCCAATCATGTTCACGACCGACATGGCCATGAAATTGGATCCGATCTACGGTCCGATTTCAAAACGATTCCATGATAACCCAAAAGAGTTTGCAAACGCTTTCGCCAAGGCTTGGTACAAGCTGACCCACCGCGACATGGGGCCCGTAACGCGCTGCTTAGGCCCACTCGTTGCCGAACCGCAGTTGTGGCAAGACCCAGTGCCTGTAGTCGACCATAAGTTGATCGGCGATCAGGACGCCGTCGCTCTCAAGGGCAAGGTTCTCGCATCCGGGCTTTCCATCTCTCAACTGGTTTCAACAGCTTGGGCATCGGCGTCCACGTTTCGCGGGACCGACAAACGCGGTGGAGCAAACGGTGCACGCATTCGACTCGCTCCTCAGAAAGACTGGGAAGCCAACAATCCGGCCCAACTAGCCAAGGTGTTGCAAACACTTGAAAAAATCCAGCAGGAGTTCAATAAGTCGCAGTCAGGCGGAAAGAAAGTATCCCTCGCAGACTTGATCGTCCTAGGCGGAAATGCAGCCGTTGAAGCCGCTGCCAAGAAGGCCGGACAAGACGTAAAAGTTTCCTTCTCTCCAGGTCGAACCGACGCGATACAAGAGAAAACCGACGTAGAGTCGTTCGCCGTACTCGAACCGACCACGGACGGGTTTCGCAACTATTTCGGTAACATGCACGACAGACCAGCCGAAGAGTTTCTCGTCGATCGTGCACACCTCCTCACGCTCACCGCTCCAGAAATGACGGTACTGGTCGGTGGCTTGCGGGTGCTGAACGCCAATACTTCTTTCCCTCAACTAGGCGTCTTCACCAAACGACCCGAAACATTATCTAACGATTTCTTCGTAAACCTGCTGGACATCGGCACAGATTGGAAGAAGTCGTCGGTATGCGAGCACTTTTTCGAAGGGCGGGACCGCAAGTCTGGTGAGGTCAAATGGACTGGCAGTCGAGTCGATTTAGTGTTCGGTTCGAATTCGCAACTGCGAGCCATCGCGGAAGTTTACGGCAGTCAAGACTCGCAACAGAAATTTGTAAAGGATTTCGTGGCGGCCTGGAACAAAGTCATGAATCTTGATCGATTCGACCTCGATCCAGCACTGCGAAGCGGATCGAAGACGGTAGCGCTGCGTTAACGCCAATAAGTCTCCTTGGCCATGGTCGGCTGCTCGACTCCTTGGCCATCTGTTCTAGAGCGATGGTAAGCATCCCCCGAGTAAACTCCGGGGCATTGTCATGCCGTCGGCCTTATGTCTCAATGCATTGAATCGCTCGACAACGACCATTGCAAACTGAGCTCCGGTCGCACTTCTGGAACTGGGGTGATTCCTAACGAGAAATTGAGCAGGCACCCTCCGATAGAGGGGGCAGGGTCGCAAGGTAGGCTTTTTTGACTATACTATCGGTTCGAACATTCCGATTGTAACTTCAGTTTAGTACTCCCTCCCGCCAAACCGATTGATCGATTAAGAGGAAATTCCTAGTCGATCGATGCCCACCTTTGTTGCTTTTGCTTTCGCCGGACTTCCAAGTTTTAACTTCTGGAGTTCGATCGCTGAAAGAAGCGTCCCTCGTAACCACGGATTGATACGATGATCTCGAATTCTACGGGAATGCATTCATTGCTTGACTCGGTTCAATTGCGCCAATTGGCGGATTGCCTGAGCTTGGGCGATTCCCTGGAACAACTCGCGGAACAATGGTCCTTTAGCAGCGCGCACGATTTGCTAGCTACCAGTGCGCGTTCCATGAATCTCGATTGGCTCGAATCGGATAGTGTCGATCTGGCTCTTGATACTCTCGACGGCTTCCCAGCCAAGCTGATCCACCGGCACGGAGTTTTTCCACTCGAACGCGGAACCGGGTGGTTACGACTGGCAGTCAGCAATCCGTTTGACTTTGCGGCGATCGACTCCGTCGCGTCTGCCATGGAGGTTGAGGTGCGACCTGTGATGGCCATGCAGGAAACCGTACAGAAGTTGATTAAGCGGCATTTGGGTGTTGGATCCGAGACCATCGATGGTTTGATCGCATTACAGCGCCAACAGGCTGGCGACGTTGAGATGCTCGAGGGGATCGATCCAGATAGCTTGGAGGATGCGGAGGAAGCCCAACAAGCCTCGGTGGTCGGGTTGGTCAATGAGATTCTCAGTGAGGCGGTCCAGGCAAGAGCTAGCGACATCCATATAGAGTCGCAGGAGTCGGGCTTGAAAATACGGCATCGTATCGACGGAGTCTTGCAAAAACAGCCAACGCCCCCTGAGATGAACCAGTTCCGAGCCGCGATCATCAGCCGCTTAAAGATCATGGCCAAGATGAACATCGCCGAGAAACGCGTTCCGCAAGACGGGCGCATCAAGCTGCGTGTCTCGGGGCGCGAGATCGACGTGCGAGTCTCGATAATCCCCATGCTTCACGGCGAAGGGGTCGTTATGCGAGTGCTCGATAAGACGAATCTCAAATTCTCGTTGCGAGGTATCGGCATGCCGGAGGCTGTCTATGAAACGTTTCAGAAACTCATTCGCATGCCACATGGAATTGTACTCGTCACAGGGCCGACAGGTTCGGGAAAAACCACCACGCTTTATAGCGCGCTGAGCGAGATCAAATCCGAAGACATCAAAATCGTCACCACCGAAGATCC
>JBBRJI010000279.1:0-7351 GCA_038219625.1 Pirellulales bacterium
GGATCGTTCGAGTTCGATGATATTGCTAGCTGACTCGGCGGGATTCGGCCAATCGAGTTGCGCCAACATTTTTTCGACGAACTTGGAGTATGCTTCCAAAATTACTTGGAAGCGTTCTGCATCGTCCAAGTAGTAGTCGCGGTCCGGTAACGTCGTTCCATCTTGTTGGACGTAAATGGCATATTGATCTGAACGTTTCGCATCCGGTTCGATATAGAAGCCGTAGAACGTGGAGATGCCTCGCCTAGAAAGTTTGCCGGCGAGTTGGATGAGCTGGTCTTTGCTTTGAATGGCTTTGATCTGGCTCAGCATGCCTTGGATCGGCTGAAGGCCGGCTTGGTTGCGTTGCGCGACATCGGTGTAGGAACGATAGAAGTCTCCAACTTGCTTTGCGATCGGCGAAGGGCTTTTTTGCGTGCTCGCGTCTTCGATAATCTTTTTGATGGCTTCTTTCGTTTCGATATCCAATGCCGTGAACGCACCGTAGTTGGATTGATCGTCAGGGATTTTCGTTTTAGCTAACCATTGGCCGTTTACGTATCGAAAGAAATCTTGATCCGGCGACACCGACTTGTCGAAGTTCTCAAGCTCGATACCGGACAAAAGCGGCTTGGCTGAGGTCTCCTGGGCGATCGCTAGTGCGGCACATGAATTCAGGCAGAGAATGGATGGGAAAATCAATAACCGCGTTAGCCGATTGGAAAGCAAGCGCTTTAACATTAGACAAGACCTTGGATGGATGGATGACGATGTATATCGAGTGATCGATTCTAAACTATGTTGCAGCCCGCAGGTACCCAATGTGGAGCACTCCGATTCATTGGACTTACTACGCTTTTGGGCCATCGCCGGTAAACTTGATCCCAAGTTCACGCAGTTGCTTGGCGGATACTTCCGAGGGTGCGCCCATCATTAGGTCCTCGGCCTTCTGATTCATTGGGAACAAGATCACTTCGCGGATGTTGGGTTCGTCGGCGAGCAACATCACGATTCGGTCCACACCGGGCGCCGAGCCGCCGTGTGGTGGAGCACCAAATTTGAATGCATTGATCATGCCCCGAAATTTCTCGTCGACCAAACTTTGATCGTAGCCTGCCAGTTCAAAGGCTTTGTACATGATCTCCGGTTTGTGGTTTCGGATCGCGCCTGAAGAGAGCTCGATACCATTGCATACGATGTCGTATTGATAGGCCAAAATGTCGAGAGGATTCATGTTCAACAGCGCGTCCATCTCCCCTTGCGGCATCGAGAACGGGTTATGGCTGAAGTTGACTTTCTGTTCGACTTCATCGAATTCATACATTGGGAAGTCGACGATCCAGCAGAACTTAAAGGTGTTCTTTTCGATGAGATCCAGTTCTTGGCCGACGCGCGTTCTGGCTATGCCGGCTAGTTTTGCGGCTTCCAGGGGCTTTCCACATGAGAAGAACACTCCGTCATCTGGGCCAAGTCCCATCTGTTTGACGAGTAGCCCAACCCGTTCCGGTCCGAGGTTTTTGGCGATGCCGCCACCTCCTTCGCCACTCTTGAAATTGATGTAGCCCAGCCCTGCAAAGCCTTCGTCTTTCGCCCATTGATTGGTGCCGTCGAAGAAGCTTCGGGCTCGAACGCCTGCGCCAGGAGCAGGTACTGCACGCACGACGGAACCGCTCTCGATGGCTTTTGCGAAAACGGCAAAGCCGCCGCCACGGAAAATGTCGGTGACATCCGAGATTTCAATCGGGTTGCGCAGATCGGGTTTGTCATTGCCGTATTTCAACATCGATTCCTTGTAAGCAATTCGTGGGAACGGCGGCTTGGTCACCGAGCGTTCGCGGGAAAATTCTTCAAAGACACCATACAACACGGGCTCGATGGCTGCGAAAACGTCGTCTTGCGTGACAAAACTCATTTCAAAGTCGAGTTGATAGAATTCGCCTGGGGATCGGTCGGCGCGGGCATCCTCGTCTCGGAAGCAGGGAGCGATTTGGAAATAGCGGTCGAACCCAGCCACCATCAGTAACTGTTTGAACATTTGCGGTGCTTGCGGCAACGCATAAAACTTGCCAGGATGAATTCGGGACGGTACGAGAAAATCACGGGCACCCTCCGGGCTAGAGGCTGTCAGAATTGGGGTTTGGAATTCGGTGAAGCCTTGATCGATCATACGTCGGCGCAAACTTGCTATGACGTTGCTTCGCAGAACGATATTGGCGTGGAGTTTTTCTCGCCGAAGATCGAGGAATCGATTTCGCAGACGGATTTCTTCAGGGTATTCGGCGTTTCCGAACACAGGTAACGGTAAATCGGCAGCTTCCGAGAGAAGTTCGATCGAAGTGGCACGAACTTCGATTTCGCCGGTGATCAAATTCGGATTGATCGCGTCGTCAGCCCGAGCGTTGACCTTGCCATCGACTCGAATGACGGACTCGCTACGAAGGGATTCTGCCAAGGGAAAAGCCGCGCTGTCGCGTTCGACCACGATTTGCGATACTCCATAATGATCTCGCAAATCGATGAACAAAAGGTTGCCGAAGTCTCTCTTTCGATAGACCCAACCGGACAAACGAACGTTTTGTCCCACTTCGTCTTTGCGGAGTTGTGCACAATGGTGTGTACGGTATGCGTGCATTAAATTGTCGAATGGTGAGAGAAATCGTGGCGAATTCGTAGCAAATTCAAAGGCAAGCAACTTATCGACAAGCACCGCGATTCTCAACCCCAACGTCTAATTGGACAGGATTTCTTGTCCAACGTATCATCCTAGGGCTGGTTTCAGATGCATGACGTCCCCCTAGTGCTTGTTCCATGCTAAATTGGGGGTAGCGGAACTCGCCAAGAGTTTCGGTGGTTAGGACGAACCCACTGGGATTTACCTCTTGAAGTCGCCGAAAGCCTACGCGGCTTCCGCTACGCAAGAGCCCCAACTCTTAAGCTAGATACAGCACTAGCGCCATAATCCATAAACGGTAACTTGCCTTACATCCAATGATTCTATTGATCGATAACTACGACTCGTTCACTTACAACCTGGTTCAACGGCTTGGGGAAATAGACTCATCTCTGGACTTAAGAATTTATCGAAATGACGAATTGTCGATAGATGAGATTCGGGGGATGCGACCCGAGCGTATCATTCTTTCGCCAGGGCCCTGTACGCCGAAGGAAGCGGGGATTTGCGTACCTTTAATAGAGCAATTGCAGGGGGAATTTCCAATTTTGGGGGTTTGTTTGGGGCATCAATCGATCGGACAGGCATTTGGCGGAGAGATCGTTCGCGCAAAACAGCTCATGCACGGCAAGACCGATCGAATATCTCATGACAACCAAGGGATGTTTGAGGGGCTGGAAAACCCATTTGTCGCGACTCGCTACCATTCCCTGGTAATTTCACCGGAAAGCCTGCCGAATTGTTTGCAGGTTTCCGCTTGGGTTCACGATCAATATGGAAATCGGATTATCATGGGGATTCGTCATAAAGAGTATGCAATTGAGGGCTGGCAGTTTCATCCCGAGAGTTTCTTAACGGAACCTGGGCCAAAATTGCTGGAGAGGTTTTTGACTTGGACTGGCACTCCGACCACTTTGATAGCATGATTTGCACGACATCCAATTGAACCATTTCGTTTTTCGATGTGTTCTCACCGCTGCAATGTGAGACCGCCTTTACACGATAAAACCATTCCATTCCTCGTAGATTTGTCCGTTTGATATGCTGTGCGTCACGATTGCAAGAACTCGCCACAAACACGCGATTGCGGAACATATTCAGGTGGCGGAGGCAGGGGGAAAACTGGTTGAGCTTCGATTGGACTATATCGGGCGCAGCATCGACTTGGCTAGGTTGCTAAAGAATCGTCCAACCGCGGTCGTCTTAACCTGCCGACGCAAAGAGGATGGCGGGCGCTGGGATCGAACAGAGAAAGAGCGATTGATGTTGTTGCGATCGGCGATCGCGATGGGTGTTGAATATGTGGATTTGGAAGAGGACATCGCCGAAAAAATCCCGAGGTATGGCAAGACAAAGCGCATTGTCAGTCTTCACAATTTTGAAGGAACGCCTGGGAACTTAGAATCGTTGCACGCTGGATTGGCGAAACTCGACGCGGACATTGTCAAAATCGCCGTCCAGGCCAATTCGTTCAGCGATACGATTCGCATGTTGCAATTGATGGAATCGGCAGCGGTGCCGACCATTGGTATCAGCATGGGTGACTACGGAACCCCGAGCCGCATATTGGCAACGCGATACGGAGCACCGTTCACTTTTTGTGTCTTCAATACGGAACGAAAAGTTGCTCCTGGCCAACTTAGTTTCGACCAAATGAAGAATATCTACCGTGCAGACACGATCGATTCAGAAACGAAGCTTTACGGTGTGGTGGCCGATCCTGTGGCTCATTCCTACAGTCCGCTGATCCATAATGCTTCCTTTTTTGCTAACAATTTGAACTTCCGGTACATGCCATTTCGTGTTGCGCCAGAAGAATTGGAATTGTTTTTGGATTGGTGCAAAGAAGAGGGTATTGGCGGATTGAGTGTTACGATTCCGCACAAGCAAACCATTTTGCCCTTACTGGACCAAGCCGAATCGGCCGCGCAGGGGATCGGGGCTTGCAATACCGTCGTTTTTGCGAATGGCGAGGACAAAGAGCTGATTGGATACAACACCGACTACCGCGCAGCCATGGATTGCCTGACAGAAGCCATGGCCAAATGGACTGGGAGTCAGGAACCATTTGAAAAAGAATCGGTTTTGATATTGGGTGCGGGTGGCGTATCGCGAGCCATAGGTTATGGGCTTGCCCAGCGTCGAGCTTCCATCACCGTGACCAGCCGCAACCGAGTTGCTTCCGAGTCGTTGGCGAAACACTTGAATTGTCGATGGATTGATTGGGAGGATAGGCACACGATTGAGCCAAAGATCTTAGTCAATGGAACACCGGTTGGTATGTTTCCAGATATGGATGAGACGCCCTTCCAGACGAATAAGCTCAAGGGGGGCACTTTGGTATTTGATACCGTCTATAATCCCGAGCAGACGTTGTTCCTCAAGGGTGCTAGGGCGACTGGCTGTCCGGTGATTTCTGGCTTGCAAATGTTCGTTAGGCAAGCGGCTTATCAGTACCGTTTGTTCACCGGCTTGGAGCCACCGGTGGATGTCATGGTCAAAACGCTGAAAAAAGCGATTTCGCCGGTGAATTACAAGGATTTGGACGAAGATGGCGACCAAGATTCGAAGGCCGATTTCTGACGCATTGACGCTGTTGCGACAGACGAAGCGTTGGTCCAGACTGACAACTTGGCGAGGATGGACCACAGATGCAATCTTGGCCAGTTGGACGCGATGGCGATTGTCGCTTTCGTATCCACTCAGAAAACCGACGGAGTCGGTTGGAGCGTACGGAGAGCGAATCGCGGCAATTTTCCTAGAGCGACAAGGTTTTATCGTTCTCGAAAAATCGTATCGTTTGAAGTCTGGCGAAATTGATGTCATTGCAGTCTGGCAACGCCGGGTCGTTGTATTTGTGGAGGTAAAGACTTGGGCGGCGTGTCGCGAAAACAGCGGAGGTCCAAGTGATGCGGTGGACGATGCCAAGCAAGAAAAGATTTCAAAAACGGCTATGACTTATATGAAACGGCATCGATTGCTTGAGTCCGCCGGGCGCGCCGATGTGATCGAAGTCGTTCTCGGCAATAAACCAGGTCGGCCCACCATCCGGCATTATGAGAACGCCTTTGAAGCGGTCGGGAAATTTCAAATGTTCTCGTAGGACTCCCTCTCGCGTTTTGAAGTTCCGCGATTTTGGGAGTACATGAGCCCCCACGTAACCCAGCGCTTTCGTTGCATAAAATCCTTCACGGCGCTGGGCGTTGCCCCTGGCTAAGCTGAGTATGGCCGTTGGCCAACGGAAAGGTTGCGAAAAGCGTAATTGCAAAACTTACGCATCGGGTCTGTTGGGAAAGATTTCATCTGACGGTCGTCCCCTTTTCCAGAGGTAGCAATTCCATTTCCCACTCGTCACGATTGGCTTCACGTAGGTTCTTCCTGATTTCGAGGACACCCAACGGCCCTAAAACTGCGTTACTGCCAAACGTAATCGAGGCAGTCTGTAACCTTAATGTCAAAAACTCTGGTGTTTTCTTAAGCCATTGAATGTGACCCTCAAGGACACGGATTACGCTCCCTCGGTTGCCGGAAATCGGCCCTTCGTAGTCTAAGTAGAGGGACCGGTGGTCCGGCAATTTTAGAACGGCAGTTGGCGGCCCCCATTCCACTGGAGGATTAAAAACTTCAAAAGTCAACAACATACCACCCCATGCTGAGGGTTGTTCGAGCAACAAGTCCCAGTGGGATGGGCGTTCCGATTCCGTGGGAAGTTGGTGTTCAAGGACGACAAAACGGAAACAACCTAAATTTTTCCTGAATTCTTCAAGAGTTGAATTTCCTTCCATTGACTTCGGAACCTTTCGGGGGTTTTTGTATCCAAATGGACGTCAAAGGCCGCAAAACCGTCCTGTTCTGAGGTTGATGACCATAGTAGGCGCGTGGTTTTAGTAAAATAAGATGCTTTTTCAGTCGCGAAGAACGCGGTTCGACCCATTCTTTAGGGTGGTTTCGACCCGTTTTGGTTGTACCGAGTCGCGAAGGGGGGCTACACAAGTTTGCATCCATATCCTACCCAATTATACTCGAAAACGAGTGTTCTTTTGAACTCACCGTAGCTAAGGTCGCTTTGTCTTCCGTTAACGAATTAGCGAATGTGGGTTCGAGACGCAAATTTTCACGTCCTTGCGGAATTGTTCGTCGCAAGGGGTTCCTGGCTACTTTTGCACTGAGGGTTGGTGATGACCATCCGCCGGCTTCGCAACACGAGTTCTGTTATCAATATCAATACAACTAAAAATGCCAAGGCATCCAGCGGGAAAAAACGCGGGGCGCTTCGTCGTTATTTGCTCGAGTCTTTGGAGCCCCGTCAGTTGCTTGCGGCCGGTCCGCAGTTGATCGGTGTTCAGCCTAACAATAGCGACTTGATCGAGAACGGGGTGATTCGCAATATCGCGCCGCGCGAGTTGACATTTCGCTTTGACGATTCTCAGGTAATCGACGCGGCGACTGTCGGTGGCATTCGCGTCACGCGAGCTGGGCTTGATGGTTCGTTCACGCTGCCGAGTGTTACCTCTGATTTCGGATCGAATGGTCGAGTCGATATTCTGCTCTCGAGTCGCAATGCAGCCGACCAGTTGACGATCAATGTCTTGCGAAGTGACCTAGGGCCAGCGGGCGACCCAACGTTTGCGATCAGCGGCGTGAATGTCACCATCACGTTGAATTCGAATCCTAGCGCGGTACCTACCCCAGCCATTCCAG
>JBBRJI010000280.1:0-7342 GCA_038219625.1 Pirellulales bacterium
TGCCCGTCGCGCCTGCTGCTCCCACTTCACCGTCAACGTAAAGCCCACTACCAAGGATTGGGCTGTCCCCAACCCGACCTGGCAATTTGTAGGCCAAGCCGCTGGTAGAACAACCACCTGCAATGTGCCCATTCGCATCCATCCCTACTAAAGCGATCGTGTCGTGGTTGGGGGGAGTCGCGTTCCCACCTTTTGTTCCATTCGATTTGGCCTGTTGGGCTTTCCAGTCTTGCCATTTCTTTTTCTGCTTATCGGTTAGCAAGTCCTTTGTTTCAAACCCTTGCTCCGTCGCGAATTCTGCGGCACCGGCTCCCA
This sequence comes from Pirellulales bacterium, assembly GCA_038219625.1. Lineage (GTDB taxonomy): Bacteria > Planctomycetota > Planctomycetia > Pirellulales > Pirellulaceae > JBKCUI01. Next base: position 316 of record JBBRJI010000280.1, read on the forward strand.
CCAAAAGCACATGCTTGGTCTTTTCCATCACTCGCCGCGCGACCGAAATAGGATGCGGGAAATTCTCTAACGCTGCCACCGAACCGGCCTTGTGCGTGTCGCCATCCATAAAGCACGCATCCAATTGGACGATTCCGTTTGCATTGGGGGCTCCTCCAACCCCAACAGAATCGACGTTCGTGTCCGCTTCCGCAACACGAATCCCCATTTCAATCGCATCCAGAATGGACTGCGTTTTGTTCAACGTTTCCAACGACTGTTGGCAAGCTGGCAAACCGAACTTCCAAGTTGCCACAAACAAGGGTTGTTGGCTCGCCACGTTTGCGTGACCTCGGCTCGAAAGCCCAGCCAATGCAGCCATCGCACTCAAGTAACTTCCGAACTGCCGACGATCGATTTGCATAGGTGTCTTTTTCCTTAACGTGATGGTCTTCTTCTCAATGGGCGGGTCAACTCGCCGCGACGGGGATCACTTCGAAGAAGGTCTCGCAGATCGCATCGCCAGCTAGATTCAACTTGACTTGGAAATTGTCGATGAATTCATGCAGTCCAAGATCCATAACATCATCTATATGCAGAAAATCGAACTCGGCTCTGAGACGCCCTAAGTACTGCTCCGGCTTGTTGGAGAAATGGCCCGTCGTTCCTCCGGTGATGGCCAGAAGCGATTGTTCGGCCCTCGAAACGCAAAACCGAATGGCTCGCGGAAAATCCCGATCCAACAACATGAACGCTGCAACTTGTTTAGGGGATAGCCGTCCATGACGACGGCGATACATTTCCAAAGCGCTAGTACTTTTGAGCAACATACCCCATTGGCTAATGTCGATCGGAGTTCCGACATCGCTTACATCAGGTAATAGCAAGTAATACTTCACGTCCAGGATGCGGGATGTCTTGTCGGCTCGTTCGAGCAGCGCGCCGAGTCGTCCGAAGTTCCAAGCTTCGCCATGCGACATCGTGCTGTACGTCACCCCTTCGAGCAGATAACCAGCTTGACGAATACGCCCGAAAAACTCAAACGGAGAATCGACGGCCGCAGAATCATGGCGATTGTCGCGTACGAAAAGATAGAACTTGTTGAGCTCTTCCCACATTTGGCTGCTGAGCATCTCGCGACTCACACGAGCATTCTCCCTGGCCATTTTCAGGCACGACAAAATGGAATTGGGATTCCGTTCATCAAACGTCAAGAAACGAATCACATTCGCTTGACTCACGACGTCGTAGTGCTCGTGAAATAAATCGTTGTCGCCCGTGGTATAGATCAAAGGCTCCCACTGCTGATAGTGATCGACACCGATACCCAGGGTCAGGTTGAGCGTCACATCGATGAATCGGGCAACATTCTCAGCCCGTTCAATGTACCGCCGCATCCAAAAAATCGAGTCCGCTACACGAGATAACATTCAACTGTCCAATCGTCTTTCAAACACTATTTGATTCGTTTCTCAATACCCATGTGTCTTTGCTCCCACCCCCCTGAGATGAGTTTACAATGAGGGAATCCTTAACGAGCGCGACCCGGGTTAGTCCACCTGGTACGATGTAGATGTCTTCCCCAAATAAGATATAGGGACGCAGGTCGACGTGCCGACCTTCCAAAGAGTCTCCACATAAAGTGGGAACCGTGGACAAGTCAAGCATCGGTTGAGCGACATAGTTTCTAGGGTTGTTCAAAATCAGTTCTTTGTACGTTGCTAACTGCTCTTTGGTCGCCTTCGGGCCGAGCAAGATTCCGTAGCCGCCGGATTCGTTGGCTGGTTTGATGACCAGTTTGTGTATATTCTCGAGCACGTACTTGCGCTCCGATTCGTCAGCGCACATGTAAGTTGGAACATTGGGAAGGATCATGTCTTCGTTCAAGTAGTATTTGATCATCTTTGGCACATAAGCGTAAATCGCTTTGTCGTCAGCGACTCCCGTTCCCGGAGCATTCACCAATGCCACTTTGCCAGCCCGATATACCTGCATCAAACCCTTGACGCCTAACGTGGAATCCGGACGAAGGCACTCGGGGTCGAGGAAATCGTCGTCGATTCTTCGATAGATGACGTCAACTCGCTTGAGGCCTCGCGTGGTTCGCATAAAAACGAAACCGTCCTTGACTAGTAAGTCGGATCCTTGAACGAGCTCAACGCCCATTTGCTGAGCTAGGAAGCAATGCTCAAAGTACGCCGAATTGTGGATGCCAGGTGTGAGTACCACCACCGTCGGTTCGTTCGAAGACGATGGGGAGACGTATTGCAGCATTTTGAGCAACTGTTCAGGATATGTCTCCACCGGCAGTATGTTCCGACCTTCGAAAAGCTGCGGAAACGTCCGCTTCATGACCTCGCGATTCTCAATCACGTACGAGACGCCCGATGGGCAACGAAGATTGTCCTCCAATACGTAAATCTGCCCGTCTCCCGCGCGTACCAAATCTGTTCCAGTGATGTGGCACCAAATCCCTCGTGGCGGCTTCATCCCGTGTATCTGTTTTAAAAAGCCTTTGCTCGACTGGATCATGTACTCAGGCAGGATTCCATCGCGAACGATCTTTTGGTCGTGATAAAGGTCGTCGATAAACATGTTCAACGCTCGAATTCGCTGCTTAAGACCCCGTTCGACGTAGAGCCATTCCTCCTCTTGAATCACGCGTGGAATGAGATCAAAGGGCCATACTTTTTCCGTTCCTGCGGAGTGCCCATAAACATTGAAGGTGATTCCCATGTTGAGAAGCTCGTGGTCAGCGGAACGCTGCCGGCGCTGAAGTTCCCCGGGCGGCAGCGCCATCAGTTTTTCGACCAGAAATTCCACTCCCGGTCGAGCAACGCCTGCCTCATTAAACATTTCGTCAAAAAAGCCTCGCGTATCGTACTTCGAAATCTTGAGTGGATCGTTGGAAAGGAAGCTCGTATTAACTTGTTCCATAATCGTCCGATCAAATTGGCTCTGCTGATTCGTCAAGGGTTAAATCGATCTTTCTAGAATTCTACAAACTCGGACCGTTCACAGCAGCGCTAACTTGCTCAAAAAGCCATCTGTCGCGTGATAAACCTGCCCAAATCACTAGCAGCTCGCACTCCGAGACCGGGCGCAGAGCAACAATTCATTGAGGTTTTAGACAAACATATCGAACCCAGGTCTCGGTAGCAAATTGGAAGCCATGGAACTAGCTATAATGAAGAAAGCTCAAGATCGAGTGGAAGAAAGAATGCGAGAGACCTCGAAAGCCGCTCACAATGCAACAACATGAAACCCCAACGAAACTCAAAGGTAAGGGGTATGGGAGTTTCTCGAACCGGTTCCTCCCGATGATTCTCTATCTTTTCGGTTTTTCTGGTTCGCTGCTCTTGGCCCAGTCGCCCGATTCGGCTCTGGCCGAACCTAAGCAACCCTTTCTCCGGTTCGAGCTGTCCGTGCCATCAATGGGATCGCACGTCGACTTTGTGGTATATGCTCATTCTGAGTCGCAAGCAAAACTCATTATCGATGCTGGTTTGGGCGAAATCGAAAGGCTGTCAGCCCTGCTTAGCAACTACGATTCTAGTAGCGAGATTTCGAAGCTGTGCTTAGCTCCGACGAACCATTGGACTCCGGTTAGTCGCGATCTTTCAACGGTGCTGATGCACAGTCGCCGTTGGTTCCAACTGAGCGACGGCAAATTTGATATCACGGTCGGACCGTTGACGGAGCTGTGGCGAACGGGGCGGCAACGCAAGCAGTTACCTGCTCAAGCGGAAATCGCCGATGCGAAACAACGCTGCGGTTGGGCATTCGTCGGGTTGGATTCAGGCATGATCGGTGCGGAATCGAATCAACCCACGGTCGTCTCGTTGCTCAAGCCAAAGATGAAGTTGGATTTGTCTGGGCTTGCGGTCGGCTACATTGTCGATAGTGTCTTTGAGAAAATGACGGCCGGTGGTTCGCGGTCCATACTGGTGAACGCAGGTGGCGACATTCGGGTTGGTGATCCTCCGCCCGAGATGGACGGTTGGCGAATCACGATCGCCGGATTAGGCAAAGGATCGCCACCGCTGGCGATGCTTCGGGTGAAGAACTGCGCGGTTACGACCTCGGGTGACCTCAATCAATTCGTGGAAATCGAAGGCCACCGATACAGCCACTTTATTGATCCTGAATCCGGCGTTCCAATCGAGCGCCGGCAGAGCGTTACAACGATCGCGGCAACGACTTTGGACGCAGATGCAGGGGCGACTGCATTGGCGGTCCTAGGAATGAATCGAGCATCGTCGCTATTTGAAAACTTACCGCTGTCCGAAGCGATTTTCGTCGAAGCGGGGCCAGACGACTCGATGCCAATGCGAATGCGATGGCTGACGAAAGACTGATTGTCGCCTTTCGCTCCGCGAAAGTGCGCCTGGCAAACGCACTTTTGCGGAGCAAAAGGCGACAATGCTGGACTCCGCCGTGCCTCATTTGTGGCCTCAGGGCGTTTTGGGCTTTGCGCCATCCACTTTATTGAGCAACAAGATCGTCGGTGAGTCGACACGCTCTTCTAAGGGCTGAACGAACACTTCTGGTTGGCGGCGAGTGGAAACGTCCATCGTCTGAGCATTGGGCTTGGCGGAAAGGATCAGGACCTGCTGCGGGTCGTTCGATTTGTCGGAAATGGTTTTGTTCCCTCCCTTTCCAGGCGCCGAAATGCTACTTCGTTGAGCCACCGAATTGGTGGTTGCAATGAACTGATCGCGAATGCTTGGATCAATCTTAGTCAGTCGCTTGGCAAGCTGTTGGATTCCATAGGGATTGTTTTCTGCGGTCTGCGAGATTTGCGAGAAGAAGGAAGCGCACTCGGTGAAGTTGTAATCTGCGGTCTTACCCATTAGTGGTCCGAGCGTTTTGACCACCAGATCAGCGCCTAGATTGTCAAGTTTCATGAAGACATCCATCGACGCAACGATACCTTGTTTGCCATTCGGGAGAGGCCCTGGACGATTGTGCAGAATGACGACGCACTTCCCGTTGAGTTCTCTTGCCCAAAGGCTTCCTTGGTACGAGCCACTTGCAAAGTAGATATGCATGGATTCATTGCCGAACACGAGATCCATCTTGCTAGATGTCCCCGCTCCGTCGCTTCCGTGGAGCTGGTACAAACCACTTCGTTGAAGCGAAACTTTCGTCACTTCCATGACTTCCCAGATATTCACTATGACTTCCGGATGGCGGACCAAGAACGAGAACATCTCAGGGTCGCAATCGACCGTTTCGGACGGCATGCTTCGGAAATAACTTGAGCTTGTAACTACGGTTTTTAGTCGCGTACTTGCTTCCGGGGTCAGTTGCTGGAATGGAATGCGCTGAATGGCGGCGTCGCGGGCTTCTCGTGTCGAAGTCCCCTCGCCCCTGCCTGGGACACGGCGAGCAAGGAGTTGCTCGCCAACCGCAGACTGTTGGGCCAATGCATTGGATGCTTGGAAAGATCCCGATCCGATCAAAACGGCAGCCAGGAGTACGAGGCGCCCGCGGTTTTTGCGAAGCCTGGTAAATTTGGTTGCGGTGTTTCGCATGGGCAGATTGACCTGTGAGGAAACTGATTCGGCTCATCTGTTCTGTCGGCTGTCTCCCCTTAAAAAGAACAGCAGAACAGTTCGAAATTGTTCTGCTAGCGTTCGCAAGGCTCTATTCCTCCCAAATTTGGTTCCACTTTAACTTTTCTCAAACATCATCAGGAAAAATGGAACAATCTTCCTAGTGCTTCTTCCAGCCTAAGAGTTGGGTTTCTTGCGTAGCGGAAGCCGTGTAGGCTTTCGGCGACTTCAAGAGGTAAATCTCAGTGGATTCGTCCTAACAACCGAAACTCTTGGCGAGTTTCGCTACCACCAAATTTAGCATGGGAGAAGCACTAGAATACGTTTCCACGGAAATCGTCGCTCGAAGCACGGCAGCCACTCGCCTTCTGACTTTTTTTGACACCTTCTTGCATAAGGATTCAAGACCAATCGAAACACACCCAGTGAATTCCGACGCATCGGATGAATTCGAACAGGACGGCTACTCAGTGGAACCCGAATTCGACTCGCTGTCGATTGCGGATCCGATCGTCACGATCGACCGAAAACGAGTTGTGCGTGGTTCCTTCGTAGCCATTACCGTGTTGGGGTTCGTCGTCCTGGCAGGCTCAATAACTTTGTTTGGAGACAGAGCTGGGCGGGATTTAGATAACCTCATGTTGCTGCTTTTCGGCGTCACGATTGCATGCATTTGTGCAGTTGTTGCGATTTGGATTCGCGCGCGATGGATTTGCGTCGCCGTCTTGGATGAGACCGGGGTGATCGCGAGCACCTTGGAACGCAAATACGATTTGCCATGGGGAGAACTCGTTGGGGCCAGAACCTATACCAAGGTCCCTAAAGACGCAAAGTCGGTCCAAGTCCGTGTACTTCTCTTGCTCGAGGATGGTCGCTGTCTAGAAGGCCCGGTTGGGCAGGTTCAAATGAACCAGTTGTTTCGACTGATGTTCTCAGCAAAATTTAGACCCGCCAGTGACGGCCAGCGATTGGGTTCGGTGAAGGGCTTAACCTTGATCGTTCTGGGAATCGTTTCGGTGATCCTGGGATTATGGTGGGCCGGGCACGTCGTAGATCAATTTAACAATGGGGTACTTTTTCAAGGCAACGTCCGAGCCATGGTACTCAAGCTGGCGGCTGCGATTGCTGGCCCAGTTGGCGGATTGTGCTCCATTGCCTGGGGGCTTTACCACACCATCGCTCGACCGATTCTGTATACACCGGGGTATCTGAGTGGGAGCTCATGAAGCGAGTAAGGCGAGGCGCGGACTGAAAACTACCAAGAAAAGGACACTTCGGGGCTAACGCTGGGCCGTTAAAAATTTGCTATTGGGATCGAATCTAAGAAGTATTTTCACTGCCGTTTTTGTTCCTCGCAAATTTTGTAGGTCCATATCGACATAGGTTTGGCTACCGTCGGTTTCCAACCGGCGGGGCCATATCTGACAGCTACCTCGTTTGCATCGCTGACCGCTCTCCGTCCGATTTATTCGGGCGGAAGCAACGTTTGA
>JBBRJI010000281.1:0-7340 GCA_038219625.1 Pirellulales bacterium
GGCTCTTGGCCAGAACGCAACCGACATCGTTGTCCCAGGAACGGGAGTTCAACTGACGCAAGTTGGGGACGATTTCGAGGACGAAGGTTGGGATTTCATCCCCAACAACCCAAAAAGCTCCGAGGATATCGACGAAAAGCAACGAATGCCGATGGGCAAGTCCACCAATGGACGTTGGTATGAGGGGGCCAAACGAGGCCACCCGGACGTCGTGAAACGCGTTCCAACTCCCCCTGGTGGTCTGGAAGGAAGTGAAGGCTCCTTGCTTCTCAAGTCGCTGCAAACTGGCGTACCGAAATCACCTAGCTTTACCATGCACCAAGATGACTTCATCTGCAATGTTCAATATCGGCTAGGTGGAACCGTGCGAGTTGATCAGTCGCCGAGCATGACAACCCGAGTTTATTTACCGCCAATGGACAAGTGGGAAAACAGAAATGGTCCCCATTTTGCGTTCCGCGCAGCGGTAGAAACCACCATACAAGAAACGAAATCGAAGTTCTTGTTTGCTTCGAAACAGGAAAAAGAGGAGATTTACTGGCCCGGTTTGTTCATCCTCAGGGCCTCACGCGTTGAGAATGGCAAAGCTGTTTCGTATGCGCACTTTAGGATTCGAGCCGATAAGCGCGGTGGTGATTTTATGGGTCCCGAAATCAAAACGATGGGATGGTGGACGCTCGGTATCTCATTTACTCCGGATGGATTAACGCACTACTTCGCCAAGCCCGGGGTAGATGATCTGACTCGCGATGACTATCTTGCCTCGGCCATGCCGTATGGCTATCGATGCGAGGAGGTCCGTTCCTTCTTTTATAACGTGGTTAACGGAGACAACGGACGCGATTGGACAACGGACTGGATCATCGACGACCCCAAATTCTACGTATCCAAGAACTCACGATTCGCGATCAAGAAATAGCGTGCAATGGAGCTAAGCTGCGGAGGTTGGACTCTCGGTTTCAGGAATTGATTGCGAAACGGATTTGCGGCCGTTTTTCCTTCGGGTTGGACGCACAACCTCAAGTGCAATGCAGTAATCCAAGTTGGGCCGAAAAATGGTAAGAAGCGCCAGTGGGATAAACCATGCCATATAGAGGCCGCCTCCAAATCCATGCCAAAACTGTGTGGCGGCCATGATTGCCGAGGAACAGCTCAATAAGGTGGCAAGATTCTTTTGTGCTGGCCAAACGACAAACGAAAGGCTTAGTAGAACAAAAAGAACGATGATGGGAATCCGCATGATTGGATACCAGCCCAAGCCCCAAATTCCGCCCATGTTATTCATCGCAACTTGCTTTAGACCAAACATATAACTGAGGTCCTGCAACAGGTTGTTGGGGTGTAAAAAAATCATGGCTAGTACTAATGCAAAAATCGAAACGGCAAAACCACCGGCAAATCGGCGGATTCCGCGCTGCCAATAAAAGCTGCACCAAAGCGGTAACAGCGAGAAGGGGTAGTAAACCACTCCAGCCGCACAGCCCAGGAAAAGACCTGCCACGAATGGTTGCCGATACATCAGAATAGCCAGAAGCAAGAGAGCGCTCGGAACCACATGGTCAACGCGACCCGTCATATGCGCTGTGCAAGGAAGCAATAAGTAGAAAGTCACGGCTCCCACCCCAGTCTTGAAATTGCCGAAATGCCAGTAACCGATCGCCAAGATGCAAAAAACCAACGTCAAATTGGCTCCGATGGCTAACACCCTGGCCAAACTAAGCGCCAAGTTGCTGCGAGGTGCGTCGGAAGAATCCCCTATAGACGCAGGCATTTGCGGTGTGGTTGAAATCTGCGGCAATGCGCTCAATAGAACGTAGCCTGGTCCGGACTCCGAACTGCTTCGCCGCTGTTCCACGGGACTGCTAGTCGCGACGTTGACCATTAAATAGATGAGCAGTGAAGTGCCCAGAAAAAGCATCCCGCCGCTGCTCAAGTTTGGGTCTAGCAGCGGTCTGCGAACAATGGTTGTGTCCAGAAGCATCCGGGTCACGGTCAAGCCGGCGCAGATAAGTAGCCATACAAATCCCCAATACCGGAATTTTTCCGGGGGCCAAGATGTATCGACCTTTGCCACTTCCGTTGCTAATTCGCTGATGGGAGGGCCGGATTCCTGTCCGTTTTGAAGTGAGGCGACCTCTGGCGTTGCATTTCGAAATGCCCTTTGCCGGCCTTCGTAAACCAACATCATCCCAGGCGTAAAAGCCAGAACTAGCAAAATGTCCAGGTTTCGGAGGGACCAAAACCTGTGAAACATCAGAAAAAGGCCAATTACCAAAAGCGTAGACAAGAAGACCCACGTTGGGGGTTCTAGCCTGACATAATGAAAGAGAAACTGGCTCATGGAGTGCTTAGGCGCTACGGCTCAGCTGTGTAAAAAAGACATCCTGTCGAAAACGTGGAACCTAATGCTTTTTCCGAAAAAGTACAAGGGTGCCCGGTATCGGCAGCGATTCGACCCGTTACCCATTTTACCCAAATTGCTTGCAGGCGAATCGGAGGTCGTCAGACGGGCCAATCAGGCATCCAGGCTGTGGCAAATAACTCTAGCGATTCACCACGCCCTTCGTACCTCAGAGCGTGCCACCCAGTTTATAGGTAGATTTCAAACTGCTCCTCGCCTAACGCGAGCGGGAACGGCTCGCCCAAAATGGATAGGGACTGTCGTTGAAGCTTTTGAAACGTTAGGCTACTGCTCACACCCAGAATCGACTTATACCGCTGAGTAAGAATGAAAGCCTTAGTCAAAGCAAAAAGAGATATCGGTCTCGAACTTCAAGACGTTCCTTTTCCTCAAATTGGAATTAATGATTGTTTGATTCGCGTTGAAAAAACAGGAATTTGCGGAACCGATTTGCATATCTACAATTGGGACGCTTGGGCTCAAAAAACGATCCCGGTACCAATGGTTGTTGGGCACGAATTCGTTGGCGAGATCGTGGAAGTTGGGTCGAACGTTACCGATTTCTTCCCAGGTGAAATCGTTTCAGGCGAGGGGCATGTGGTTTGCGGTCGTTGCCGCAATTGCTTGGCTGGCCGAAGGCACCTTTGCAAAGACACTCAAGGAGTCGGGGTGAATCGTACCGGTGCATTCGCCGAATACATCGCGTTGCCCATGACCAATGTCTGGCATCACAATCCAGCCATCGATCGAGAGATCGCATCCATTTTCGATCCACTTGGCAACGCTGTGCACACCGCACTCAGCTTCGATTGTTTGGGCGAAGATGTTCTGATCACGGGCGCCGGCCCGATCGGGTTGATGGCGTCGGCTGTTGTACGGCATGCTGGAGCGCGACATATTGTGGTTTCGGATGTCAACCCTTTTCGTTTGGAACTTGCAAAGCGAATGGGCGCTACGTTGGCAGTCGATGCACGGCATCGAACCATGGCCGATGTACAGCAAGAACTCGGCATGCGCGAGGGATTTGACGTTGGGCTGGAAATGTCCGGTGCGCCATCGGCCTTACGAACCATGCTCGCCAATATGTGTCATGGAGGGAAGATCGCAATGCTAGGAATTCCGTCCGAACAGATCGCAATCGACTGGAATTTGGTTGTGTTCAACATGCTGACCATCCGCGGAATCTACGGTCGCGAGATGTACGAAACTTGGTACAAGATGTCGGTTTTGTTGGAGAGTGGCCTGGATATTTCGCCGGTGATTACCCATCGCTTTCACTATTCCGAATTCGAAAAAGGTTTCGACGCGATGCAAAAGGGACTGTCGGGAAAAGTCATTCTGGATTGGTCGAAATAGCGACGAAACTTGCCTATTTTGTGTACAATCCCCGGACAGTTTTTCGAGAGCGGATCACACGAAGCCCTCAAAACAACTTGCTCACTACCTTGGAATGCCAACGCAAATAAATGACCGATAGAAAACTCTTGGTGACCGCTGCGCTCCCATACGCGAACGGACACATCCATTTGGGGCACTTGGTCGAATACATTCAGACCGACATTTGGGTGCGCTTCCAAAGACTGCGAGGCAACCGATGCTTGTTTGTCTGCGCCGATGATACGCACGGGACCGCCATCATGATTCGGGCTCGGCAAGAGGCGAGGCCCGAGGCGGAGTTGATCGCAGATATGCAAGCGGCCCACGAACGGGACTTCGCCGGATTCGGAATCTCTTTTGATCACTACGGCAGTACTAACTCGCCCGAAAATTACGAACTCTGCAAAGAGATTTGGAAATCGCTGCGCACAGCGGACCTCATCGCGGAACGAGACATCGAGCAGCTCTTTGACCCCGTCGCAGGTACTTTTTTGGCCGATCGATTTGTAAAGGGAACCTGTCCAACTTGCAAAGCCGATGATCAGTACGGGGACAATTGCAGCAAATGTAGCGCCACCTATTCTCCGACCGATTTGATCAACCCAGTCAGCACGCTCAGCGGTGCCACACCGATAACCAAATCCGCCAGCCATTTGTTTGTTCAACTGGAAAAGCAACACGCATTTCTAGAGACTTGGACGCAATCAGGTGAACACTTGCAATCCGAAGTTGCCAACTACCTCAAGGGACATTTCCTAGGTAACCCACTTCGCGATTGGGACGTCTCACGACCGGCTCCCTACTTTGGTTTTGAGATCCCAGATAGCCCAGACAATTTCTGGTACGTCTGGTTCGATGCCCCGATCGGCTACATCGCCTCGACATGGCAATGGTGCCAACGGAACAACGAATCGCTCGCAGACTGGTGGCGAAGTGACAATACCGAAATACATCACTTTATCGGCAAAGACATCACCTATTTCCATACTTTGTTTTGGCCCGGTGTCCTCAAGGCAGCAGGCTACACTCTACCTAAGTTTGTTCACATCCACGGATTCCTCACCGTCAATGGTGAGAAAATGTCAAAGAGCAAGGGGACGCAAATTCAAGCCAGCACGTATCTCAAGCATCTCGACCCCGCCTACCTTCGATACTACTACGCGTCGAAACTCGGACCGAAGCTCGATGATATCGACATGAATCTAACCGAATTCATCAACAAGATCGATTCGGACCTAGTGGGTAAGGTTATCAACTTGGCCAGTCGAACCGCGCGATTTGCGGAACCACTAGGGCTTTCAGTTGAGTATCCGCATGATGGTGGTTTGTTTGCTGCGGGTGCCGCTACGGGACAGCGAATCGCACAAGCTTACGACCAACTCGACTACTCTCGGGCTATGAGGCTGATCATGGAGTTAGCCGACCAAGCCAATGCGTTCGTCGAAAACTCCGCTCCGTGGACGCTCAAGAAAGACCCAACCCAACAAGTGCGACTTCAAGAGGTCTGCACGATTGTCTTGAATCTATTTCGCCAGCTTTGCGTTTATCTTTCTCCCGTTTTGCCGCGGCTTGCTCAACAATGTGGTCAGCTATTGCAAGCCGAGATTCGTCGATGGGACGATAGTCAAGAACACTTAGTCGGGACTGGTATTTCCAAATTCGAACACCTATTACAACGTATCGCGCCAGAGAAAGTCCAAGCCATGATCGACGAGAGCAAAGAAGCTGAACTAACCTCAACCGAACCAGCCTCAACGGAAACTGCAGCCGCAACTCACTCAGCACCACCTGCCGATTCGGGAGATGCATTGTTGCAAGAGCCCCTGGCACCGACCTGCACGATCGACGATTTCACCAAGGTTGATTTGAGAGTAGCCCGTATTCTCAAAGCGGAAGAAGTTCCAGAAGCAAAGAAACTGGTTAAGCTAACGGTGAGTCTGGGGGGTGATAATACCCGTACTTTGTTTGCGGGAATCAAAGCTGCCTATACTTTGGAACAACTCCAAGGCAGACTTGTTGTCATTGTCGCCAATCTACAACCGCGGCAGATGAAGTTTGGATTGAGCGAAGGCATGGTAACGGCGGCTGGCCCGGGTGGTACGGAAGTCTTCTTGCTCGGCATCGACTCGGGTGCGGTGCCTGGCCAGCGAGTTCATTAGTAATGAGCCAAGGCTCCGAGCTTCCTGCAGATGATCCCCCTGTGCGAAAGCCATCCCGTGATCCGTTGCATGGAATCACGCTTGAAATGATGGTCACGCGGTTGGTGGATAGGCACGGTTGGCAAGAATTAGGCAGACAAATACCCATTCGCTGTTTTCAAATCGATCCAAGTGTGAAATCCAGTCTGGTGTTTCTTCGAAAGACTCCTTGGGCTCGCAAGCGTGTCGAAGATTGGTACGCCTACGATGCACGTCGGAAATTGATGCCTCCTGCCGATTCGAACGAGGAATGAGGCACCCTTCCGAGCGACGATTCATGCCGAGGTAATCCCGCTGGCTAGGAGGTGGTCCAGCTTTCGGATCAATCAAATCAAATGAAATCGACATGTGTGGCACGCTCTGAGGAACGAAGGGCGTGGTGAGTCGCTAGAGACATCTGCCAAGCTTCCCACGCCCAACGCATTCGCGCATTCGCTCTGGGCGTGCCATACGTGCCATACGTTGATTTGAAGCGAGGTCCTAAGCTGGACGGCCTCCAAGCCAGCGGGATTCACTCGGGAAACCAGACTTTATTGATCGAACGATGCTTACTACTTACTACTTGCCGCTTCGCATGCCTTGAGTACTCGCATCATATTGCCTGACATGATTTTGTGAATATCGGTTTCTGAGTATCCCTTTCTCAACAGCAACTCCGTGATCGAAGGGTACTTGGAAACGTCCTCGAGTCCTTTGGGAAGCATATCAACGCCGTCGAAGTCACCTCCCAAACCGACGTGATCAATACCCGCTGTCTTGGCCACGTGATCGATGTGTTCAATTACGATTGCAATGTCGCCCGCCGTGCTCGGGTGAGTGGCTCTCCATTTCAGCATGGCATTCTTGCTGGCATCGGTATCGCTTCCGAACTCCTTTTCGATTTCGCGTCGGGCGCCAAACATGTCTTTTAGATTCTTGGCGGACTCAGGGACGACGAAGCCGGAAAAGAAATTGATCATGACAAGACCGCCATTGTCTCGTACGCGGACCAAAATATCGTCTGGAACATTTCTCGGATGGTCGGCAATCGCCATTGCTGAGGAATGGGAGAAAAGGACCGGAGCTTTGGTGATATTCAATGCATCGGACATGGTTGCCGGCGAAACGTGGGAAAGGTCCACAAGCATTCCCATTCGATTCATTTCTCGAACGACCTCTTCGCCAAACGGAGAGAGCCCGTCACTTTTCGATTGGTCCGTGGCTGCATCGGCCCAATCGAGTGTGTCTCCGTGCGTTAGCGTCATGTATCGTGCTCCTCGCGAATACAACTCCTTAAGCTTGCCGAGTGAGTTTTCGATGGAGTGGCCCCCTTCGACCCCCATCAGCGATGCGATCTTGCCAGCCTTTCGAATTCTCTGGACATC
>JBBRJI010000282.1:0-7326 GCA_038219625.1 Pirellulales bacterium
AAGGCTTAGGCTGAAGAACCAAAAAACGAAGACAAAAGCAATAGATGCTCGTTGTCCTGCTTGAATTTTGGGAACGGCAGCCATCGGAACCCCGAATCGGAAAAGCGTGCAAAGAGATCATCTGCACCATTAAACACCACATAATAGAAGGTCAGGGCGCTTTCGTCAAGCGAAAAGGGATTGTGAATTTACGACCCTAGCAATCGTTACTAAGGTGTTTTTTGTGAGAGATTTTGCAAATCTATGCTGCTCCGTAAGGTATTGTGACAAATCGGCTTACAGCGATGGTCTTGGATTCTTTCTTCCGATCAGCGGCAACCGTTGAAGTGAAGGACTGAAAAAAATCGTGATATACTGGTCGTTTCGGAACGCATTGAGTAGGAATTGAGAAGACGATATGCAAAAAGACTTGATGGTCCACCGATTGCTCGTAAAGATGTCGCAATTGGAGGCGTCGGATCTGCACATCAAAATCGGTTCGCCGCCTATACTCCGCATTGCGGCAACGCTGCATCGGGTGGATTTGCCAGCGCTCAGTGCGGAGGAAACGGAGAGTTTACTTAGGCCTTTGATTCCAGCGAGGCTGCTGTCGCAATTGGACCGTGAAGGCGGCGTTGATTTCTCGTACACTTTCGATCATGGTCGATATCGTTGCAGTGTCTTTCACGCTGGGGGCGGTTTGCATGGCGCGATTCGGCGAGTCAATTCCAAGATCCCAAATTTCGAGTTACTTCATTTACCACCTATTTATGAACATGTAGCAGATCATGTTCAAGATGGATTGGTCATCATCTGCGGCGTAACCGGTAGCGGCAAGAGTTCAACGCTCGCATCGATCATCGACCATATGAATCATAAACGGGCTTACAACATAATAACGATTGAAGATCCGGTCGAGTACCTATTTACCTCGGATAAAAGCGTCATCAGCCAACGCGAAGTGGGGCTCGACGTGATCGACTTTCCAACCGCCCTTCGCGGTGCCGTTCGTCAAGACCCAGACTTGATCGTCATCGGTGAAATGCGGGATAAGGAAACACTGCTTGCCGGATTGATGGCAGCGGAAACTGGACACCTTGTATTTGCTACGCTCCATACAACGGATACTGTTCAAGCGTTTTCACGCATCCTTGAGTTTTTCCCAACGGAACAGCATCCGTTCATTCGGTCGTGTCTGGCGAACGGTTTGCGGGCCGTAATGGCACAGCGGCTATTGCCCAGCGCCAAAGTAGGGGTCAAAGTGGTACCGGCCACCGAGGTCTTACTGGCGTCACCTTCAGTGAGCGGACGTATTCGCGAAGGACAAGAAGAGGACTTGCATGCCATCATTGCGGATTCAACCCACGACGGCATGCATACGTTTACCGACAGCCTGTTTCGTTTGGTAATCGAGAACTTTGTCGACTTAAAGACTGCCGAAGAATTTGCACCTCATCCCGAACAATTGCGAAGTAAGGTTCACGGAGTCGACGTCAAATCCGATGGCCTCATTTCTCGAATCAAGAGAACATGAAAAGGAGTCAGTTGCAATTGGAGAAAGCATCCTTTGAATTCTGCTGCTTTCCGACTGGAAATCCGAATCAGACGCGGCTATAACGCGTCAGCAATGGATTCTAGATCTTCGGCTTGCAACTCTTGAGCTGCAATTTGGATTCGAGCCCCCGCTTTGCTAAGTGCGGCAATCACTAAAATTCTTAATACATTAGCTATGGCGCTGGTTGTGCCTTGCTCGAGAGCACGACGAATCAAGCGATGCTGTGTGTTAAGGATGATTTCATTCTTTCCGGCAGGACTACGCTGGAAATGCTGATCGACTAGTCGTTGGAAGCCACGAGGCAACTCGCCATTCTCTCGCAGCTCATCAAAAGTCTTTGAAAGTTCATACCGTTCGTTCACAAAGGCCATGACCGGCTGATTGTTGGAGGTCGATGCCAAGAAGACATTCGAATCTAACGACTCGAAGAAGCCATGCCATTCTGCAGATGCATCGACTCGCTCATCCAAGCCCAAGATCGACTCGCAAAAATTCGCCGAGGACGGACTGGCAGCTCTCAAGTCAACTTGCTCCAGGGTCATTTCACCCAGCATGGCGGCGAGCAACGTTTCTTCAAAACTTCGAAGAGTATGAATGCAAGGGGTCGATCCGTTGGCAAAGAACTCGTTGAGCCAAGCTTCCTGGCGACGATCGGCGTTGTACCACACCACGTAATCCGCTTCGTCCTCGACCAAAGCGTCGGCCCGACTCCGGCTTAGGATTTGCTCGACAGTTAATTCACCGTGCGAAGTAATGAACTTATAGGTCGATTGCAACAGCACTCGCAGCTTTTCGTCATGAATCGCCATACCGGCAAAGGTATAACGGTGCCAGTGCAGGATGGACTGCCATCGGTGAGGGTGGTTTCGAGTTAGTTCATCGAAGTGCACGTATATCTCATCGGAGATGGAATCGCATACCGAATCAAAAATGGCATCGCGAACAAGATCTTCGCGGTTGGACGTTGGGGAGCAATTCGGCAGCTCAAGCACACCGCGCAGAAAGGGCGCCCAAACAGGCACCAACTCCCGAATGTGACGCGAGATAACCATCCGTCGAACACTGACAGCGATCGTTGCATCGTCAGCAAAGCCAGGAGTCCGCTGCGGTGAGACGTAAAGTGCTCCTTTGATTGCAACAGGAGCTTCTACGGCGATAAGAATGACGTCCAATGGAGTTTCACCAAAGTAGGATGCGATTTGTTCTTCGACCGCATCGCTATCGGGGGTCGGTTCCAGCCAAGATGCTTGTATTAAGTTGGACCGAGCACTCGCCAGATTAAGGTGGATTGGAATTGGCAGGAAGTCTGCATACTGCTTTATTCCGGATTCAAGCAATTCGGCATCGTCGGCAAAGACCACGTAGTTGGGCTTAAGAAAAAGCTTAACGGATGTCCCAACCGTCGTGCGATCGGAGGTGGAAAGCTCGATATCAGTGCCAGCCCCAGCTTCCCATCGGACTGCTTCCTCTCCCTCGAACCGTAGACTGTCAACGATAATTTTATCCGCCAACATGAAGGCAGAAAAAAGTCCGATTCCAAACTGCCCGATCAGATTGCTGCCGTCGCGCTTGTTGGAATGCATTGAAATATCGAAGGCGTCGGTAGCCCCTTTCTTGATCAGCCCTGTAATGCCGATTCCAAGCGTCCCTAAATAGTCTTCGGCTTCGTTATGAGACAACCCGATCCCGTCGTCGATGAAGGTGAGAGTACGTTCGGTCGCGTCCTGCAGTACATCGATGCGACCTTGGTAAGACAAGTCGCGTGCACGCCGTCGCATGATGGCGTCGTGCGCATTTTGAAGGAGTTCGCGAACCGGAGTATTGGGGTGGCTATACAGCGACGTCCCCATAATCTCAATGACGCCCGCAATGTCGACTTTGAACGGGATGCGTTTTACCTTGCGCGGCGTTGAAGACTCCGGTCCCATCAAGACTTGCCCGTAACCTTTTCTAAAACTTCTTCGGTCACGTAAATCGGAAGCGGTGGTTGGAACGTCACCGCGACAGCAATCGCATCGGATGGCCTTGAATCAATTTCGATGATTTCCTCGCCTCTCTTGAGACGCAAATGGGCGAAGTACGTTTGGTCTTGAAGATCCGAAATGACCACACTTTCTACTTGGGCTCCCAGAGCCTCAGCAATATTGACAATCAGATCATGGGTGAGAGGCCGCGGTGGCGTCTTTTTGGCTTTCACGCGTCGGTCAATACTGGTCGCTTCGAAAATGCCGATAAGGATTGGGAATTGCCGGTCTCCGTCGACTTCTTTCAAATAAATGACTTGGTTGTCGCTGATCTCGCTGATGATGATGCGAGAGAGTTGCACTGGGACGGGTGTGGACATGATGGACAAGTCAAAAGGAAGTTAAGGAGGAGCATTTCATTCGCTGGACTCTCTTAAGTATACACAATCGAGCCGGTTCTGTAATGTTGGTGCAATAGGGCGATTTCATTGGCGCAACGCGACGGCATTTTGTTTTCTCCGCAATTCGATCTGTCGGCAATTGCGTGTGGCACGCCCAAAGCGATTAGCGCGATTAGCGATGGGCGTGGGAGCACTGCAATTGCACTCGTTGGTGTTTCATGCGAATGGGTTGAACAGACTCCGCGGAAGAATTTTCGCCAGGGAGCACAACAATTCAATTGTAGCCGAATATTCACTTCGGGCGTTTGGTATACTACAACTTCGCCGAGCCTTTGAAACACCGAATTCCTTTCCAAACCCTCCCTCCGTCGCATAACGGCATTTAACATGAAGCACCATCCATCGTCAAACGTCTGGTTAAGTCTTTTCGCCTTTCTCGTTGGAGGCATACTCCTGAATCAGACTGCGGCGGCAGCGGAACCGATGGCAACGCCCGCCGGGTCGGTGCCGAACGATTGCCGTTTATTGCCACCCAAGGACTTGGATGGTTATTTTCCGTTCAAACCACCCAAGAGCAAGGCGGAGTGGGAGACTCGATCGGAATATGTTCGCCGTCAAGTTCTCGTCTCGCTTGGGCTGTGGCCGATGCCGACCAAAACGCCACTCAACGCCGTTCTCCACGGCAAAATCGATCTGCCAGAATACACTATCGAGAAAGTTTATTTCGAAAGCGTTCCGGGGTTTTACGTAACCGGGAATCTATACCGTCCCAAGAACTTTTCAGGAAAAGTTCCTGGGGTAATGTTTGCTCACGGACATTGGAAGGATGCGAGGCTTTCTACGGAAACCGATGCCAATATCTTACGCGAGATCGCAACCGGCGAAGAGCGATTCGAAAAAGGTGGACACAGTCGATTTCAATCGATGTGCGTTCAGCTAGCAAGAATGGGTTGCGTGGTTTGGCAATGGGACATGCTCAGCGATTCCGATTCGGTCCAACTATCGCTAGAAGTTGTTCACAAATTTGCCAAGCAACGTCCAGAAATGAATACAACCAAAGATTGGGGATTGTACAGCCCACAGGCTGAATCGCACTTGCAGAGTATCCTGGGCTTGCAATCGCTCAATGCAGTTCGATCGCTTGACTTCCTTTTAAGTATTCCTGAAGTAGACCCGAGCCGAACTGCCATAACTGGCGCAAGCGGTGGTGGAACTCAGTCGATGATCTTAGCCGCGATCGATCCTCGTATTCAGTTGTCCTTTCCCGCCGTGATGGTGAGTACAGCCATGCAGGGCGGCTGCACTTGCGAAAACGCGTCGCTTCTACGGGTGAATACCGGCAACATCGAATTCGCCGCCCTCTTCGCACCGAAGCCGCAAGGGATGACGACGGCCAACGATTGGACCAAGGAAATGTCCACCAAAGGTTTTCCTGAATTGAAAGAACTCTACACCATTCTCGGATCGCCGAAAAATGTGATGCTCCAGCGAGGCGAGCATTTCCCGCATAACTACAACGCCGTGTCGCGGTCCGCGTTCTACACTTGGCTCAACCAGCATTTCAAACTTGGTCACAAAGAACCGGTCATCGAACGCGATTTCGAACCGCTTTCAAGCGAACGGTTAACGGTATGGGACAAAGATCATCCTGCTCCTACCGACAAAGGTCCTGACTTTGAAAAAAGGCTCTTGAACTGGTTGACCGAGGATGCCGAAAAGCAATTGCTTGCCAGCGCGAAATCATCCGAAAATATTGGAAAGGATTTAAGAAGCGCGATTGAGGTGTTGATCGGCAGAAAAATTGGCGAAACGGGAGCCGTGGAGTGGGATCTTAAAAACAAGAATGACCGTGGGGCTTTTGTCGAGATGACTGGATTGTTGAAAAACACCGGTCGTCAAGAAGAGTTGCCGGTCACCTGGCTGTATCCAAAGAAGTGGAACGGCAAGGCCATCGTGTGGCTTGACCAGAATGGGAAATCGGGACTTTATTCTGCCGAAGGGACGCTAAAACCCGCTGTCGCAAAGCTAGTCGACGCCGGTTCGACTGTGCTCGGTCTCGATATGTTGTTCCAAGGAGACTTCCTCAAGGATGGAAAACCTTTAACGCAGACTCCGATCGTGAGTAGTACTCCTCGCGAGTTTGCGGGTTATACGCATGGCTATAACCACTCCTTGTTCGCCCAGAGAACACACGATGTTTTGACCGCCATTCATTTTCTTCGAACGGCCAAAATTGGCGATCATCCCAATCCATCGTCCGTCGCTATTGTTGGGTTGGGAGGTGTTGGCCCGATTGCGGTCGCAGCCCGCGCCGTTGCGGGGACTGCGATTGACAAAGCTGCCATTGATACTAACGGATTTCGTTTTGGAAATCTTCTCGATTATCGGGACGTGAATTTCCTGCCGGGCGGAGCCAAGTATCTGGATATTCCCGGAATGCTGGCGGTCGCTCCACCAAGTCCACTTTGGTTGGCCGGGGAAGGAGGCGAGCCGGCGCTGGTGAAGGATGTCTATAAGAAAACCGACACGGGCAGCTTTGTGGCGGTTAGCCGCGATGGGTCCGCAAGTGAATTGGCCGCCGTCGAATGGTTGCTCAAGTGAACAGCTGCGCAAGGGAATGTGGCTCGGTGAATGTGGCTCGGTGGTCCGACACCGAGTAAATGGTGAATAAGAACTACCCCAACCTGAGAACCAACGCTAGCAGCGTCGGCCACGGGACCTCCTTACTACACTTAATCATGAAACATTTGATCAGCCTAGTTGTTGTGCTTCTCGTCCCGCTCTTGGCTTTTGCCGACGAGCCGATCAAGGTTGCTGTCTTCGACGTCGATGCAACGCCGCCGCTTGGTTCCGCCATGGCTTACGATCCGGTTAAGCGTTTGGATGAACTCACGTTGCGATGTCGCGGGATCGTGATCCTGGGCTCAGAGCAACCTATAGTTCTTTGCGCCGTCGATTGGATCGGCATCGCCAACGAAGGGCACGACGCGTTCCGTTCTGCGCTAGCCAAGGCAGCAGGTACGGTTCCTGGACGCGTCGCGGTGCATGCGTTGCATCAGCATGACGCACCCGGTTGTGACTTCACCGCTGAGCGAATCATCCGAGAACTGAACATCGCGGGCTACACACGGTTCGAAGGGGACTTTCAACGTCAAGTCCTTCAACGAGCCGCAGATGCGATTCGCAGTGCGATACCAAACGCACAAACGGCCACCCATTTCGGCTTCGGGGAAGCCGTTGTATCGGAGGTGGCTTCGAATCGGCGTGTCGCCATAGGGCCCGATGGAAAAGTGGGAAGCATGCGAGGCAGCAGTTGCAAAGTTCCAGCTCTCGTTGCATTGCCAGAAGGTCTCATAGACCCGATAGTATCCCTGCTTGGATTTTGGAATGAGAACGTGCCGATCGCCTTGCTCAGCTCCTACGCTTG
>JBBRJI010000283.1:0-7320 GCA_038219625.1 Pirellulales bacterium
GTTCAGCTTGATAACGCACAAGACGGGAGGTAAAGGGACGCTCATCAACAGTTCGACTGCAACGATTGGCATCCGCGATGAACTCAATTGCGGAACCATTGAGCAGGTCCTCAAGCATCTCAACTACCTGATCATCAGAAACGCTTTCTCCGAGTAGATCGACCACTTCGCTCACAGGAACCGATTCGGGATAATCATCGATTAACCGTTTCAGCAAAAGCTGCAGTCCAGAATGCTCCAACTTGAACCTGCGTCCCGATTTCGTTTTGAAGTGACAATCACTTTCTTCCGCTTCGTCGAATTGACAGCGTGTCATCACATGGAGCGAACGCATGTGATCTAGCGTCAGCTTTCGTTCCAGACACAGCGAACCATGACAAACTAAACTGCGACGAAATGAAGCATTACCGATAATATCAACATATTGTTGCTGTTCCAAGTAGTCAAGTTGGCGACCGCGAACCCAATTTTGAGCCTTAGGCGTCAGAGTGTCTAGGGAACTGTTTCCTGGACGGACATCATCCAAATACTGCAATCCAAAGGAGCCGATTTGATTGAGAAATTCGGAAAAATAAAATGGTTCGTTGGCATCGACAAGATATTCGTGGAGCAAATAGGTAGCTGCATCTTCGGTCTCATCGAATTTTTCTCGCAATTGCTTAACGAGCAATGCAGCCGGTGATTGAGGAGATGTATCCGGCAAAGGCAGAATGCTCAGCAATTCGAACGCTGCCTCCACTTTCTTGCGCAAGTCAACTATGTTCCGCGTGTGATACCGCAATATTTCACGGAGGGACTGCTTGCCCCGCCAACCTGGATAAGTGTTGAAGCTAATGTACGCGATCCCACTCTGCGTGAGATGATTTTGACATATCTGGAGAATGCGTTCTCGAACTTCAACCGGGACCCATGAATAAACACCATGCAAAATGATGTAATCGAATTGCCCAAGGTTCTTTTCGTTGAGTTCCAAGATGTCCGCCAACCGAATCTCAAGATTCGTCAATGCGAGATCCTGGACGCGTTGACGGCCTATTTTCACCTGTACGGGTGAAAGGTCGATTCCCACAAATTGACTTTCAGAATATTGGAAGGCCATGGGCAACAGATTACCGCCATCGGAACAACCGAGTTCTAGCACTCGACAACGTGAAGGCGGTGGCGACGTTACGCCTCGAAGTCGTCCAATCGCTGCAATCCGAGAAATGTGTGTAAAGGGCTGAGGCGGACTTAAATACGGTATCTCATCATACGATTTCCGTAAGTCGTCTGTCGAAGGCGGTTCATTCCTAGTTGCATCGTCCATTATCGATCCCATGTGTGCTTCTATTTCTAGTTATTTCTACGAGCACTGCCATACCACAATCGCGATGAAGTATTTCCGGAAATTGTATGGGATATTGCGGACCAATTCCAGCATCTTCAAGCCTTAGTTTTTGGGTGCGCCGTCTTCGCGGCGACCCTGGGCTTTGTTGTTAAACCGCTTCGCGGTGATACGCACATGCCGGGATACACACATCTCGGGAAATCTGGGACACGGGTCGAATGGAGTCATTGAGACAACCATCAATCCCTTTGGCGATAAAGCGAACAGAGCCGTCGGCAAGAGCTGCGTTGAATCCTTCAGCGGAAAAGCCTCCGAATTGCGGCAATGGTTTGTTCGACGCGAATTCGAAAACTTCGGGTTTGGTCCCGAAACACCGAATGAGCCTAGCGAAAATCATTGATCGCTGCTTTCTTATCGAACATTGGCTGTGATCTGCCCGAGGCGCCAAAGACGTTTCGCAAGCCCTTGGCAGAATTCGTTGGCCAACTTGCACTCGCATTCAGCCCCGATGGAAAGTGGATTGCGCATTTGCGTGCGCTGCTACCTAGCGATGCACGTGGATCAGACCTGGTAACTCTATAAACCTAACTTCCAATGACCCCACCGTCGCGTTTTCGGATCGCTATGGTCGCGGAGCGGGGGCGACCGCTATCAGGTCCATCCGGCCAGTTGCTGTACTTCGTTGGCACCGTCGGGTCACTGACTTCGTCGGCTGGCTCACCTGGGTGTTGAATGTTGACGAACATGGTCTTGCGATCGGGCGTCATAGCAACTCCAGTTATTTCGCAACCGCGTGGACCGGTTAAGAAACGTCGCACCTCCCCCGAAACAGGATCTGCCGCGAGCATCATATTGTTGCCTAGCTCGACGTAACCATCCTTTCCGAGAACGCTGCTGGAAATATCCGTTTGGATCCAAAGAATGCCGGCCGAGTCAAATTTCAGACCGTCTGGGCATCCGAATGCATCGCCCATGACGTTGCCATGATGCGTAGCGTCCTTGTGAGCTGGATTTCCAGCGACAACAAACACCTTCCACTGAAAGCTCAAGGCTGTGGGATCGTCGCCATCCTCTTTCCAACGCAAGATATGTCCGAACAAGTTGCTCGCCCTCGGGTTTGCAGCGTCGGCTTCCTTTCGGCCTTTATTGTTCGTGAGCGAAACATAAACTTCGTGGGTTTTAGGGTGGACAGCGACCCACTCGGGACGATCCATCGGAGTAGCACCAGCGGCAGTGGCCGCTAAGCGTGTTCGAATGCAGATATCCGCTTGGTCGAAGCCCTCGCTATCGTCGGAATTTTTCTTGGTTGGAATTCCATTCTCTCCAGGTACAAGCGCCAACCAACGACCGGTTCCATCGGCATTGAACCGAGCGACATACAGCGTTCCGTCATCCAACAGATTGTTGCTCGAACCGTTGCCATTTTCGGATGCCTTCCAAACTTGCTTTGAAACGAATTTGTAAACAAATTCATTCATCTCATCGTCACCCATATAGACGACGACTCGACCGTCTTTCGCGACCACGAGCTCTGCATTCTCATGTTTGATTCTACCCAACGCAGTTCGCTTGATTGGTTTTGAACTCGGATCAAATGGATCGATCTCAACTACAAATCCAAATCGTTTCGAATCATTGTCTGGGTTCGCTAGATCGAATCGACCATCTTGTTCCCACCATCGATAAGCTCCTACCTTTTGACCATCGATAGTGTAGGTAAAGCCGGTCGAGCTCAGACCATATCGTTTTTGGTCGGCGGAGGGTGTAAACTTCGTGTCGTTTGTCCCAAAGACGCCTTGGAAATTCTCCTCGCACGTAAGATACGTACCCCAAGGAGTTCGGCCGGCCGCACAATTGTTGACCGTTCCGCGGACTGGCTCGCCCAATTGACCAGCGGCAGGCCCCGACATCGTCATCGGTGTGTCCGCTGTGATTCGACGTGCCTTGGGAGACGGCCTAAGTCCCCAACTGCCGGACGCATTGCGTTCGATTTCAACAATCGATACTCCGTGCGAAGCCATCGATTTACGTACTTTCTCCATCGGCATAAGTGCCGGCGGCAATGGCTCCAAGCCATCCGAGAAAAGAAGCACTTGATCGGTGTACTCATGGTTGACTGCAAGCAACCCACGCTGATTGGGATCTTGCCCAGGGATTGCAAAGAACTCCATTCCGTCGTGCCCCATACCTGCTTGGAGCATCTGTTCGTCAGCCGTGTTCGACGCATCCGCACGGAACTTTGGCGTCGCGCCATTGATCGGGTCGCCCCAGCGATAAAGCACTTCGGTTACGTAACCTTCGGGAACAACTACGGTGTCGCTTTGTGAAGCGGAAACATTTTTGAAATGGAAGAGAGTCGTCGGAAGCGTGGGTTCGACCACTTCGTTAATCGCAACCTCTGCAGCCTGGCCCGAATTCGACAACAACGCAGAGCAAGCTCCCACCATTGCAACGTTCAAGAAAGACCGTCGATCAAGGGACTGGTCAATCATTTCCCGAAGCGATGTTGGTTGCGAATCCACTTCGGAATGGCTCTCAGTGATCGTGGTCGGTGATGGGGTAGTAGTCATGGGGTGATGATTGAGCGTGATGATGGTAGATGCGGTTAATGCGCAAGGGACATAACGTAAAGAAAACCCGTCGACCAGCCTATCTCATGTCCGATTTCCCGCAATCCCGGCGCTGTTAAGAATCGGTGAAGAGGCCTGGAGTTTTATTGAAGGTCCAGCCTTGATTCTCGAAAAATAGACTGCCGCGATGACCGTAAAGACCAAGCTAATCGCGACTGATATCCAGCAGGCCCAGCGAAATCCGATCAAAATTTGCGTTGAAGAGGAAACATCTGCCTTTGGCAAAAAGTTTCGGAAGATCATGATAGCGACATACCCGCAGTAGCCTAACGAATCAACAATGTACATCAGAAAACCAATGTTGCCCCGATCACGGGTCAAAGCAATCATCCGCTCGAACACCGTCGTGTGAATGGCCACGTAGGGCAAGTACAGGCCCGCTCCGACCATTACCATAAATCCAAGGGGCGAAATGATCGAACTTTCTTGGAGAAGCATCGAGCCAGCGATCAGCAGAAAGCCTGCAAAGGATACGCCAAACGAAAGCATCAAAGCCCGCTTGTTGTCCCGAATTACGGCGCTGAGTCCGTTTACAATCAGGACGATGGATGCAACCCATATATCGATTGTCGCATAGGCTGAGGGCTTCACGTTTGCCCCCATTCCTGAAAGAATCTCGGGCGCAAAGTCGTCTCGTAAACTCCGAAGGATTGTCGTCAAAAAGTACAATACAGCTACCGATCCAATGCCAACGCCGTACGTCGACAGCAACCTCAATCGATCTGCTCCCGACATGGGTGAGCGTTCACTCCGTTCCATCGTGTCGTGATCATTTGGTGAAGGGACTTGCGCAAGCATCCAAACACTTACAATCAACGGAACGACAAATAGTAGCCCTGCTATAAACGGCATCCATCGTTCCGCAACCACCATCGAAAGCCCTAACGAATCGGTCGAGTAACCAAGAACCCATTGCCCAATCGTTTTTGAAAAGCCTCCCGCCAATATAAAACTTGCACAAAGGCCCGCCGTCAAGGCTTCTGTCATGCGTCGTCCCTCAAGGAAACCGAGCACCAGACCAAAGACCATCCCCAACGGCAACCCATTCAGAAAAATGGCGAGTATGTGTAACGGAGGGGGAACGAGAGCAAACAATAGCAATGCCAAGTGAGACGCCAAGATCAACCCGAGCAGCAACACTGCGCGCATACCGCGAGACACTTCCGCAACAACTTTCACTCCGATCAGTTTCGATATCAGATAGCCGATAACTTGAGCTGAAACCAGTAAAGACTTCTGATCCCAATCGGACAAAACGGCTTCTTTGTAGGTCGCAGCCGTGAAAGGCTTACGGAACATGTACATGCAAAAGTACGTCCCGAAAGCTGCCGTAACCGCCCAAAGGTTGAGCAACCATGGACGCTTGCTCAACTCAAGTTGAAGTTGTGAGGTAAAGTGCATACTAGCTTTCTGGAGGATGGACCGTTAAGCAGTTGCCGCTTCGGAACAGACCGTTAGCAACGGAATAAAATACTCTATACTGGGTATTTCCTTGCTATCATCCTTGGCCAAATCATCCCATCGTCGAAGAATCAGCGCTTCCTGGCAGAAAGGCTCGTCGCGAAACGATTCAAGCTCATCATTCGACATGAGTCCGCCTTGATCGTGAAAGCTTTTGAGCGAAGTGGGTGATAACGAGTGAGCGTACTTTGGCTCGACGGTGCAAAGAAATCGCTTTGCCAGCACGTGAAGTCGAACAGGATCTGCAACCTCCACGCCGAAGTTGCTGAGCAACCACAGGTACGCTTTTTCTTCGTGAAAATCATTCAGGTCTTCGTCATCGCTTTCAGGTAGATCACTATCGCCGATGATGTGCCCAATATCATGGAGCAACGCCGCAGCGACCAACGTATGGCTTGCTCCCGACTCCTCGGCAAGCAGCGCGGCTTGGATCGCGTGTTCCGATTGCGATACACACTCATCGCCGTACCGCCCATTCCCTCGCTCTTGGAAGACTCGGATGATCCTTTCGACTGCTTTGTTTTTCATTGCTTTTCTCCGACTAGCATACATGCCGCATTGGATTGACTGACCGTCGAAAACTTCAGAGGTAAATGATAGCGAATCCCTGCCGGTCATTCTGAAGATCGGATGCAGATCCCAAGAAGGAATTGTGAAGCTCGTTGCCGTTATCCCCGAAACAATTCCGCGAGCTCAACCACCGATTCGACAACAAGATCAGCTCCCGCTCGCAAGAACTCTTGCTCGATGCCAAGGAGTCTTTCGTGCAATTCACTCTTTGGGGTCTTTGCAACGTCGGACTCGGACAAACCGAGAGCATTCCCAGTTTTGGAAATGGCTACGGAGATGCAACCCGCACTTCGCCCCGCTTGAATGCCCGCTACCGAGTCATCCACGATCATAACGTTTTTCATCGGATAGACACCGAGCAGTTCGGCTGCCCGAAAGTTGAGCCATGGTGCCGGTCGACCTGCGCTCACTTCGTCCGAGCAAACCGAGACATCAGGAGAATAGCCCTGAGCTGCTGCAAGCGGTATGACGACGTCCAAGAGCTCTCGGGTGTAGCCTGTGGTCGAGCCGATCTTGATCCCTTGTTTTCGAAAAAATTCAATCGCTTGTGGAACGCCCAAAATCGGAGCCGAATGAGCTCCCAATATTTGCTTCTGTAGCACAAGGAATGTTTCGTACAGTTTCAGCACGTCCGACTCTGTCGGGTCGAAACCGTAACAGGATTTCCATTTCATCGCAATGCGAGGCATGGCAAACATCGCTCGAATGTGGTCCAGCTTTGCTTGACCCATGGGTTCGCGTGCTTCCGCTTCGGTGACCTCGATTCCGCAATGGGAAAAGATACTTTTAAAAACAGCCACAGGAGCCAGACTACCGAAGTCGATAGTGGTTCCCGCCCAGTCGAAAAGAATCGCCTTAATTGAGGCAAGATCGATCGGTTTTTCTGCTCGAATCATGATTCTTGACTCCAACTGTTCCAACTTCGTTCTGCGACACCAAAAGAAAGTGTCATTCCGCTTCCACCCAGGCCTGTAGCAATGTGAACATTCGGGAGCGGCTCGTTTTCGAACACAATTCCATCCGCATATTTCGAATACGTTCCGTTCCATCGGCTTTCGATTTGCCACGATGGGAGCTGAATGATCTGCGTTAGCTCACGAAGTATCAATCGATCGATTTCTGCGGAATCGAACGGCTCAATGTCTGAGCCGTACTCATGAGAATCTCCCAGTACAACTCGCCCTGCATCGTCTTGGGAAGCCATCACGTGAATGCCAAAGCGGTCGAGTTCAGGAGTCTCACTCGATATGCGATCCATGAGCAACGTGAGCGTTGGGCAATGTCGAAAGCTTGAATAGTGTCGAAGGGTCAGCCCGCTTGCAAGGTGAGGCC
>JBBRJI010000284.1:0-7239 GCA_038219625.1 Pirellulales bacterium
GATCGGTACTTCACCCGATGGTGCGTTCGCTTTCACGGTAAAGGCTACGTTCGCAATTTGCCCCTGGGTGGAAACCGAGGGCGAAGCTCGATAGGCCGAAATACGAACCGTGCCGGTCGCATCGTCGTTGAACGAATCGATGGACCAGCCCGTCTCTGCTGCAAACATTCCAGCCAACAGGACGTTGCCGGCATTGAGCCCATTGGCAACATCGAGCAAATTCGTATCGAAGCCAAAGAACGTATCGACGCCGAATAGCCCCAATGCGCTATCGGTGATTCTAAGCGGAACTTGAACGGTCTGCCCAGGCCGAGCAAGCACCTTCAAGTCGGCTGCAATCGTCGGGTCGACACCGGCCACGGTTGTGATACTGCCTGCAGGCAGATTGGGTATCTCAGGCTGCAAGGTAGGCGAAAGGCCCTTGCGGGAGATCCATGAAGAATCCAGGCCATCGAGACCTGCATTTTGGTTGACATCGGCCACAATCGCCGGATCGGTCCAACTATGGGCATCAAAGCCTGTGTACGATCCGACCCGCACACCGGCAGTCCACCCCGCATCCTGCGCCGTGTACAACCCGTCCGCGTTGGTGTCACCAACGAAGATGGCTTTGTGAAGTCCTGCGTCCCCGATCGAAGCGACCGGTGTTGCTCCACCGGCTTGGGTAATGACCTTCAGGCCTTCGATGCGAACCAAGTCCGAAGCGCCGTAAGGTGCATTGGCGGGAATACTTGCCAACAACCGAGTGATCGTCTGCGGCCCGGACCCAAGAGTTGTCGTACCGGTCAGACTTAATCGCATTCGACCCGAGCTGACCAAGTTAACGGTCGTGGTCCAACTGGCAGGCAAAACACCAAAGAACGTGCTTGCAAAATCGATGAGTGCTGGGTTGTAGACAACATCGAAGTCGACAGCCATAACGCCAGATCCATCGCTGATCGTGACAGGCACGCCTGGATTACCGTTGTCATAGGACAGATTGACGCTTTGCCCAGCGGTACTGGTTGCACCCCGTGAGAAGTCGGGGATGGAGACGACCCGAGCGGTCGTCGGTGCGACCGTAAACATCCGAACGAAATCGCCACCTGGAATGCCATTGTTGTCCCCATCCAACAACGCACCAGCCGCTGTTTTCCAACCATCAACACGGCTAAACAATGTTAGCGTATAGGTGTCTGCCTCTAATGGACCACCCGTCTTTACCAACGCCATGGTTTTGGCGGCAGAATCCCAGGCAAGTGAACCGCGCACGAGTCTCGTGTTGGTACCTGTAAGTGTAGCATCGGACGGATCAAGGGCTGCGTCTACCCCGTCATGTAAATTGAGTACGGAAAGATCAGGAGCTTCCCCTAGCGAGAATTGAACTCCGCTCGCCGTGCTGACTATCGTCGGTTGCTGACGCCGCGAAACCAACGGCGACTTGATCCTGTATCTGGACCAAAGGAATTCGTCGACCATCGGCCCAGTAAGAATCACCAAAGTCAAGAATAGACGGTGGCGCTGAAGCCGTTAGCAGCACGCGGCTTTCAAGGACTTCAACAAAAAGTAGCCGCCGCTCGAGGCACGTACGCACATGCTGCTCTCGATTGCCCGTGCGTCGCAAGTTCACTTCCACGGATTTTCGACTCGGAAACATTTACCTAACCCTTGCAAGCAATGTATGCGACATCAAAGTGCTATTGTTCCTGGGCGGAGTCTCTGTTGTAGTTACGCTGCGCATCCCCATTGCAGGCGTGCTAGAGTAACAAATTGGCGACGAATTTTCGTTCAATTCTATGGTAATTGCCGCAAAAAAGACAAAAAAACGCATTAGCGGAAAGAATGAGGCCGCTCCACTAGCGCCGCAACCTTGGATTGTTACGTCACGCGGGGCATTTCTCGGTTGCAGGCATAGGTCGGTCGCAATAGGTCGGTCCCATAGGTCCCATAAGTCCCCATAAGTCCGACGTTGGCAAACTGCGAGTAACTTTCCGCATAGGCAAGTGTTCCGCTTCCGAATGTAGTTCATCGATCGCTTCGACTGCGTAAAAGTGTTCAGCCCGCTCCAACGGATGGTGCGACGAAACGAAACGGATTAGATTCCACGGGAAGATACGATTCGCTCACCCGTTCTTCCAAAATCGCTGTGAAACACCTCGCAGCACCACGTAAAACGTCGGTGTTAGAAACAATCCAAACAGTGTCACGCCGAGCATGCCGCTTAACACTGCCGTGCCGAGTACCTGGCGAATTTCAGCGCCGGGACCAACCGCACGCGCCATTGGCAACACTCCCAAGATGAACGCAAACGACGTCATCAAAATCGGTCGCAAACGCAATCGACATGCCTCAACGGTCGCTTCAAAGCGATTGCGTCCTTCCTCTTCGAGTTGCTTCGAAAACTCCACAATCAGAACCGCATTCTTGGCCGCCAATCCAATGAGTACTATGAATCCGATCTGAGTGATGAGGTTGTTGTCCATGCCTCGCAATACTACTCCTCCGAGAGCAAAGGGTAAACAGACAGGAGCAATAAGGATGATCGCCAATGGGAGCATCCAACTTTCATATTCAGCCGAGTGCACCAGAAACACAAACAACACACAAAGAGGAAAGATAAAGATAGCGGTATTGCCAGCGAGTTGTTCTTGATAGGCGATATCCGTCCAATCGATTTTCATTCCTGGCGGCAGATGCTCCGCAGCCAGTCGTTCCACCGCTGCAATCGCTTGGCCCGAACTTCGCCCAGGGGCCGCGTCCCCTTGGACTTCTGCGGATGGATACATGTTGTATCGCACAACTCGATCCGGACCGCTTCGCCATTGAACATCCACGACAGAACCGAGCGGTACCATAAATCCGTTCTTATTCCTTGCTTTAAGCAAAACGATGTCTTCTGCGTTTATTCGGAACTCCCCTTCTGACTGCACTCGAACCTGAAACGTTCTGCCAAACAAGTTCAAGTCGTTGGCATAGGCCGAACCCAAATTGACCTGCAAGGCTTCGAAGATATTCGCGATCGGCACGTTCAGCATGCTTGCTTTGACACGATCGACGTTGGCGTAAAGCTGCGGAGTGGTAGCTCGATAGGTTGTAAAGACGTTTAACAGCTCTGGATCCTTGGCGCACTCGGCCAACAGTTTGTCGGTCGCATTTTGCAATTCCTGATAGCCGTATCCTGCTCGGTCTTGAACCAAAAACTTAAATCCCCCGGCAGTGCCAAGCCCCCGCACTGGTGGAGGCGCTATAACAAAGATTATCGCGTCCGGAATGGCTGAGAGTTTCGCTTGCAACTCCGCTTGGATTTCATTGGCTGTCGGCCCGTGCCGCGTGCGTTCGTGGAAAGGTTCTGGAATGATAAAGATGGAGCCGTAGTTAGGGCTGTTGCTGCGAGTCGTCCCTGAATACCCCGCGTAGGAAATAGCGTGCGCTACTCCACGTTGTTTGCGTATGATTTCGACCGCGTTGCTGACGACCTCGACCGTTCGCTCCACCGAGGCTCCATCTGGCAGTTGCACCATCGTGATCAAATAGCCCATGTCCTGTTTGGGAATAAAACCGGTTGGAATCTTTTGAAATCCAATCCCTGTCGCCAGAACCAAAACCCCATAAAGAACCAGAGGAATTATTGCATGGCGAACCGTCCACCCGACCGCTCGACCGTAGGCATTTGAAGTGAAATGGAACCCGCGATTGAACAGCCTAAAAAACCAACCGAACGCAAAGTCCCAGCATCGCGTGAACCAATCTCGCTTGGCTCCATGCGGCTTGAGCAAAAGCGCACACATTGCCGGCGCCAGAGTTAATGAGTTGAAAGCAGAGATGATGGTTGAAACTGCGATCGTCAACGCGAACTGCCGATAGAATTGACCAGTCAGTCCAGACAGAAACGCCGTCGGAATAAAGACCGCAGATAGACCAACCGCGATCGCGATGACTGCCGGTGTCACTTCATCCATGGCTTTGAAACTCGCGTCACGAGGCGATAGCCCAAGTGCGATATGCCG
Source organism: Pirellulales bacterium (assembly GCA_038219625.1). Taxonomy (GTDB): domain Bacteria; phylum Planctomycetota; class Planctomycetia; order Pirellulales; family Pirellulaceae; genus JBKCUI01. The sequence continues at coordinate 3,987 of JBBRJI010000284.1, forward strand.
CTCGACGTTTTCTACCACCACAATGGCATCGTCAACCACAATTCCAATCGCTAACACAAGCCCAAACAAAGAAAGCATGTTGAGCGAAAAGCCAAAGACAGACATGGCAGCAAATGTGCCGATCAACGATACGGGTATGGCCAACAAAGGTATCAGACTTGCTCGCCAGTTTTGAAGAAATACGAGGACTACTAATACAACCAAAAAGATAGCTTCGTACAAAGTATGAATGACCGAAGTGATCGACTCACGAACAAAGACCGTCGGATTGTAGATGATTCGGTATGCAATCCCCTCTGGGAAGCTCTTGGATTGTTCCTCAATAGATTTTTCCACGGCATAGGCTGTTGCGAGCGCATTCGAACCTGGGCGTTGCGCGATGATGATGGAGACCGCCGGGCTGTTGTCTAAATTGCTATCCGCCGAGTAGTCTCGAGCACCCAATTCTATTCTGGCTACGTCTTTGACCCGGACAACTCGCCCCTTTTCTCCAGTGCGAATAATGATGTCCTCAAACTGAGATGGAACGGTCAATCGGCCCAAAGTATTCACAGTCAATTGAAATGCATTTCCCGATGGAACCGGGCGTTGCCCGATGACACCCGATGCAACTTGAATATTCTGTTCCTGCAAACTTCGAATGACATCTCCAGCCGTCATCGAAAGAAATGAAAGTCGTTCTGGATCGAGCCAGACTCGCATACTGTATTCTCTCAGACCGATGATATTGATATCACCGACCCCCTCAATCCGTGCCAACGTGTCTCTCAACTGGATGAATCCATAGTTGCCGACGTAGAGTTGATTGTATTTTCCCTCCGGTGATGTCAGGTGAATGACAAGCAAAAGATCAGGCGACGATTTGATGGTCGTGACACCCAGACGGCGGACATCTTCAGGCAATCGTGGAACGGCAATCGCTACCCGATTCTGTACCAACACTTGTGCCTGATTGAGGTCGGTGCCTAGGCGAAAAGTAATGGTTAACGTCATCGCTCCATCGGTCGTGCATTGCGAAGACATGTAGAGCATGTTTTCGACACCATTGACCTCCTGCTCAATCGGCGTGGCAACAGAATCCGCGATGACTTGAGGTGAAGCACCTGGGTAATTCGCACGAACCACAATCGTCGGTGGAACCACATCTGGATATTGTGAGACGGGCAACGCAAAGTAAGAAATCGAACCTAGAATGACGATCGCCAGTGAAACCACGGAGGCGAAGATGGGGCGATCGATAAAGAAATGGGCGATTTTCAAGGTTGAATCCTCGCTTCTTGTGAAGTCGCCGAGGCCGGTTTCACAGGGATGTTCACATTGCCTGCGGCCTCCCGTTCTGGAATCAACCACTTATCCTCAGGGACCGGTTCATAGTCATCGGGCAACACCTCGATACCGGGTTGTACAACGACTTCAGAAACAGTCACCTGCATGCCGGGGCGGGCACGCTGCATCCCAACGAGCACCACGCGTTCGCTGCCAACCAATCCGGATCGCACAATTCTTAAACCGTGCGACAGCGGCCCAAGAGTAACCAGATTACGGACAATTTCATTATTCTCATCCACTGTCAATACAAACTTTTCTGCTTGGTCAGTCCCAATGGCTTTATCGGGAATCAGAATGGCGCTATACCGGGGACTGCCAGGTAATCGGGCTCGCGCGAACAATCCAGGAGTTAGTTCGAGCTTTTCGTTTGGAAAGATAGCTCGACCTCGCATGGTGCCGGTTTGCTCGTCCATCCGGTTTTCTACAAAATCCATTTGGCCAAGATGAGGGAATCCTTCTGGTTCGTTGGCAAGCGCCAAATAAACGGGATTCCGGACCTCGCGACTGCTGGGACGTTTGCCATCCCGAGCCAACTGCATGTATTTCAAATATGTCTTCTCATCGGCGTCGAAATAGCAATGGATCGGGTTTAGCGAAACGATGGTCGTCAACAAGGTTGCATCGTTGGTGCCACCACTAACAAGATTTCCTTCGGTCACATAGCGACTGCTGATTCGACCTTGGATGGGTGCTCGTATTTCGGTGTATTGGAGGTTGAGCCTCGCCAGTTCGAGGTTGGCTTTTGCGATGCTAACGGCTGCCTGGGCAGCCACGATAGTAGACTCGGCTGAGTCAACCTTGCTCTTGGACACACCGATGTCGGCTTCCGATTGAGCATACTCCGCTTCGATAATCTCAAAATCCTGTAATGCATTCGCGTTCTGCTTTCGTAAAAGCTCATTTCGAGCCAATTGCTTCTTGGCCAAATCGCGGTGGATTACCGTCCGCTCCTTTTCCGCCACAGCTTGAGCTACCGCGGCATTCGCTTGGACTTGCAACGCCTGGGCACCCATGAGATTCGCTTCGCTGCGACTAACTTCCGCCAGAAACGGCCGCTGGTCGATGACCGCCAAGATCTCGCCCGCCTGGACCAACTGCCCTTCCACGAAGTTGGTGGTCGCCAAATATCCACTGACCCGCGATCGAACATGAACCGATTCGATCGGTGCCAATCTCCCTACAAATTCATCCCATTCAACGATCGGCAACACAACCGGCTTGCCAATAACCACCGCAACTAGCGGCTTGGTTTTGGTTTTGGTTTTTTCATTCGAGGATCGCGAACAGCCGACTGTGGCTAGCGTTGCCAGTACGATTGCCAATGCGAATCTAGGTTTCAACAATTTCAATGCCATCCATTTTAGAACGATAGTCACTTTTCTCTCGCACTAATTTTGTTGCTCGAATACTCGAATACCAACCATTTGCCCGAATACAAACCACTATTCTAACCTCGCTCGTCATCACGTGGGCTGAAAAACTCTAGAACTTGAAGTCGTCGGACATGAACAATCATTCACGACATCGACGACGCAACTCAGGCACATTTGTTGGCATGGAAATGCAAAAGTCTTTGGAGTGCCGAAGGCTGACGCTGTCAACGAGGCCGGAGGTCTGGCGTACAAGCTTGAGCCGAAGCACTCGCTGGCTCAAGTCGCCGCTACCGGTACGTTCGGTAATGCGTTCTACAGCACGGCTGAAACTCAGCTCGGTGATGTACTGAAGTTAATCGAAGAGGTCGACGACAACGCCGAAGTGTGAAGTTTGAAGTCCGAAGTTTGAAAATTGGAGTAGCGATTCAAAGTTCCCGTCAAACTTCTCCCTTCACACTTCAAACTTCGAAAATGGCTCGACCGACGCCGACGGATAACGCTCGACGAGCGATGTTCGGTTGGTTGACTGATAAGACGATCGACAAGTGGGC
>JBBRJI010000285.1:0-7231 GCA_038219625.1 Pirellulales bacterium
ATCGGTGTTGGCGGCAACTTCGTCAAGTCGTTTTGTGGTTCCCAACTATTGGCCCGATCCCAAGACGGGCATCGGATATCAGGTCCAAGTCGAAATTCCGCAACCTGCGATGAAGTCATTGAACGATTTGGGAACCGTCCCAGTGCTCAATCGCAAAGAGGGGCCTGTGCTCTTGCGGGACGTCGCCCAATTGACGCAGTCGACCATGCCCGGTGAGTTCGATCGATACAACATGAAGCGTGAACTTTCTCTCACCGCAAACGTCATCGGCCCCGATCTCGGAGCCGTCGCAAGAGAGATCGGAATTCTGCTGGAGAAGGTCAAGAAAGAGGATGACCAAAGCAAGGATGCTCTGGAAAAACAAGGCTCGAAACCGGGTCGAGTTGCGTTTGAGTTGCGAGGGCAAATCCCACCCTTGTATCAAATGCTCAGCGGACTGGGGGTCGGATTGATTTTGGCCGTCTTAGCCATCTTTTTGATGCTTGCCGCTAATTTCCAGTCGTTCCGACTATCGCTCGTCGCGGTATCTACCGCGCCGGCCGTTGTGGCGGGAGCAGGGAGCATGCTGTGGCTAACCAGTTCGTCGCTCAACATAGAGTCCTTTATTGGAATCATTATGGGGTTAGGGGTCGCCATGGCCAACGCGATTCTGGTGATCACTTTCGCAGAACAGAGGAGACGCAGCGGCGAGAACGCATTCGAAGCGGCGCAGCATGCCGCCACCGATCGATTGCGTCCGGTATTGATGACCAGTTGCGCCATGCTCGCGGGTATGCTCCCTTTGGCGATCGGGATGGGGGAGTCTGGCCAGCAAACGGCACCGCTTGGACGGGCTGTCATCGGAAGTTTGCTCGCGGCTACCGCATCGACCTTGCTGGTTCTTCCCGCCGTCTTCGCTTGGATGCAAGCCGGGCGGGGTATCGCATCTGGATCGCTGCATCCTTTCGAAACAGACAACTCCAATGTCACACAGAACCAAATTGAACAACACATCTAATTGATCCTGGGGCGAATTGCAATGATCCGAAGTATTCTGAGTCCAAGTTGCGTAATGGTATTGCTCACCGTCAGTTTAACAATTGTTGGCTGCCAACCGGCTTACGATCCGCAGCCGGGAAAAGTTGCTCCCGAGGGCGATTCAACTGCTGCGGATCTGCCAAAAGTGGCAACCGCCAAGCCGATCCGTCAGGCATTGCTTCAGAAAACAGAACAACCCGGTCGCATCGAGGCGTTTTCGACCACACGTATCCATGCCAAGGTATCGGGGTTCATCGATCAACAAATGGTCGATATTGGTGATCGAGTGGTCGGGCCAAAAAGAGATTCACAAGGCAAGGTGACAGAACCCGGCCAAGTTCTGGCGGTGTTGGTCGCTCCCGAATTGAAGGACGAACTATTGCAAAAAGAGGCGATGATCGCGCAAGCGTCTGCAGATATCGAACAAGCTCGGTCCTCCGTTCAAGTTGCCGAATCCGTAGCCAACTCAGCCGAGGCGAATGTCGAAGAAGTTCTTGCTGGCCAACAGAAAACCGAGTCCGAGTACCAGCGTTGGAAATCAGAATCCATGCGCATCGATTCCCTCGCGCAATCCAAAACGGTCACACAGAAGTTAGCTGAGGAGACTCGCCAACAATTGTTGAGTGCCGACGCTTCGAGAGCTGAGTCTGTGGCTAAGATTCGTTCGGCGAAAGCCAAGCAGAACGAAGCCATCGTGGGGATTGCGAAAGCCAAAGCGGATCTTAGTTCGGTCGAAGCCAAACTGAGAATTGCACAAGCGGAACATCAGCGCGTTCAGTCCATGTGTGAGTATTTGCAAATCCGTGCTCCGTACGATGGGGTCATTACCGAACGCAATTTTGATTTAGGTGCGCTCATTCAAGCATCGAAATCGAGCGACGACGAACCCATTTTCACAATCGTCCAAACAGAAAAGATCCGAGTCTTTCTGGATGTTCCCGAGACGGATGCAGCGTTAGTGGAAACCGGACGCAAAGCCATGGTGAAAATCCCTTCTTTGGCTGGTCGCGTGTTCGAGGGGACGGTAGCTCGAACGGGTTGGGCCCTACAAGCAGGTTCAAGGACATTGCGAAGCGAAATCGACGTTTCCAATGAACAGGGGACGTTACGCCCTGGAATGTACTCCAATGTTGAGTTGACTGTGGCGGAAAAGTCGGACGTCTTGACGTTGCCAAAGGCAGCGGTGTTGGTGGCGGACGGGCAGTCCTTTTGCAACACGGTTTCAACAGATGGAAGTGTCATTCGCAAGCCGATCAAGACAGGAATTCGTTCGGCGACGGATATTGAGATCGCCAGCGGTTTGGATGGCTCCGAAGACGTGATCATCTCCAATGCCGGTGCTTTCAAAGAGGGCCAAAAAGTACTGAAGGCCAGCAAATGAGTGCGGCTCGACGGTCCCCGTTGTACTGCTCTCCCCAACTACATCGTGCTGCTGTAGCTGAATAGGAAGCTTTGTGGGTTGTAGCGGTTGAGCCGCAAATGATTTGCCGCTCGGTTCGAATAGCGCGATTAAGCCGGTTCCAACTCCTAAGGCTATCCGATGACGTGATGGACCTCGCCAGCAACTCGACAAAACTAGTGCTCTATTCAGCCTAAGAATTGGGGTTGTTGCGTAGCGGAAGCCGCGTAGGCTTTCGGCGACTTCAAGAGGTAAATCCCAGTGGATTCGTCCTAACCGCCGAAACTCTTGGCGAGTTCCGCTACCCTCAAATTTAGCATGGAAGAAGCACTGGCATTGCTAATCAACAACACGAAACGCTAGCATTTCAAGTCATCATGATTTGCGATCACCGACTTCACAATAGTACGAGCCGCTCGATGAAGCGTCGGAGGCCATGGATGGTTAAGCGACAAAAACTAAAACTGGCTGTAGAAGTACTCTGCGGAACCGTATGCTTGCTGGGATGCCAATCGGCGAACCCAAGTCGAATCGCTGATCATCATAACGTCAGCAATTTCAAGCCAGTCGCGACAATCGCATCGAACGAGATTCACCCTGTATCCTACGTGGTGCTCGCCTCGGCGACAATCGAATCTGCTCCTAGTGTTCGAGTCGCCAAGGACATTCCGAGCGAAGATACTCAAAGCATCGATCTCACCACGGCGCTCATGTTGACCACTGGCAGGAATCCGCAAATTGCTTTCGCGCGAGCCCGAATCGAGGAATCCCTTGCTCAAATAGACCGGGCAAATGCCCTAAAGCTTCCATCGATTCGCGCGGGAATGAACTACAACAAGCACGAGGGACGAATTCAGGATGTGGCTGGAACCGTCATCGAGACTAGCCGAGGTTCTTACTATTCTGGACTCGGTGCGAACGCGGTAGGCGCGGGGTCACCAGCCGTGCCTGGACTCGTCTCCCAGTTCCATTTTGCAGATGCCATCTTTCAGCCACGAATTGCGCAACGAACTGCGTGTGCCCGGCAAGCGGGTGCCCAAGCTACGACCAACGATTTGCTCTTAGCAACAGCCATCGCGTACACAGAGTTGCTTCGATCCGAACAGGATCTCGCGATTGCGAAGGAAATTGTTGAACGTTCCGAGAAACTCGCAGCAACGACGGAAAAGTTCGCAAAAGCGGGGCAAGGACTGGAATCCGATCACGACCGCGCCCGAACCGAAGTTTCACTTCGGCAAATTGACCTCGCTCGCGCTGAGGAGTTAGCCGCAGTCGCTTCATCGCGCTTAGCGGAACTCATCCGTTGGGATGCCGGTCAAAAACTGGTTCCATCTGAAACTCAACTCACTCCGATTCAACTCTTGGACAGGGAGCAGTCACCCAGAGAACTCATCGCTCTGGCACTTACGAAACGGCCCGAATTGGCAGAATCGCGGCACCTCGTCGGAGAAGCCGTGGAGCGGTTGAACCGCGAACGTAATGCCCCCCTCATACCAAGCGTCTTGCTTGCGGCCAGTTATGGTGGGCTTGGCGGCGGATTGGGAAGCAGTTTGTCAAACTATGGCGATCGTCTCGATGCGGACGCTGTGGCCTTTTGGGAAGTGCGGCAACTGGGCGTTGGAGAAAATGCGATTCGACGAGAGGCCAAATCCAGGATAACACAAGCTCGAATGCGGGAGATGTCGCAAATGGATCGCATTGCTCGCGAAGTGACAGAGGCACATGCTCAAGTTACGTCACGAACTCGACAAATTCAGATCATCGAAGAGGCGATCGTTACAGCCGAAGAGTCCTTCAAGAAAAATTGGGATCGAATCCAAAATGGGCAAGGACTCCCAATCGAAGTGCTTCAGTCCATCCAAGCCTTAGCAACAGCTCAACGAGAATACGTCAGAGTGGTCGCCGACTACAACGTGGCTCAATTTACCCTTCAACGGGCACTCGGCTGGCCAATCAACGGAATGGAAGATCAGGATTTCAGCCAATAGCCGGTTTTGGAGTAATATCGCTAGCCCATCCGTTTGGGGCATGGCTTGTCCCCGAGGGGAACAAGTTGAATCGCGAGTGCCGGTCGTTAGTACGCCAAAACAAGGTTGGAGGGGGACAAGCCGGACAAGCCTGGGCTGCTAAAACTTTGCTATTGCGGGAGCAATTGGATTGCGCATCTTTTCTTCCACTTCGCCTGATTGAACAGACAGGCAAACCGATTCATTTTGCTTCCGTCGGTTTTCAACCGGCGGGGCAGCATCTGTCAGCTACCATTGATTTGGTAACCCGAAACGTAAGTGAGGGACGAGATACACCCACTCGCTTACGCTTCGGGTTTCCATAATTGCCCTATTTCTGTGAACGACCTTAAATCAACAGCCCGCTCGTCCGGCGGAAGCAACGTCCTAAATCGTTGCTTCCGCCCGAATAAATCGGACGGAGAGCGGTCAGCGATGCAAACATGAAATGAGTATCGGGTATTCGGGGTAGCTGTCAGATATGGCCCCGCCGGTTCGAAACCGACGGTAGCCAAACCTATGTCGATATGAACCTACAAAATTCGCGAGGAACAAAAACAGACGTGAAAATACTTCTTAGATTCGATCGCAATAGCAAATTTTTAACGGGCCAGGCGAAGCCTAACTCTCCCAAACAATTTCAGACCATACAAAAAGTTTCGGGGACCAAGTTCCAAACTTCGACGTCAGGAACCAGGGCGTGAGGGTCCCACGAAACCGTGGATGCCAAAGCTGATATCGGACAAGCAGCCTTTGCGTCACATATATAAAGACGCATTTTGTTTGAAAAAAATCACGCAATTTAGATATTTTGTTCAATTCAACCATTTTTTTCTTGCATGCTCATGATTCCTAGCATTCCGTCACCTAACGTATCATCCAATTGGCGGAACACTCCGATTGCTCAATCACTTGGGCTTATTTTGCCTGCTTGATACTTGCATCGGAATTAATATGGCCTATACAAACCCAACGGACACACGGCACCAAGAAATAACTCGCGATGCAATTGCCATTTGGCAGGCCGGGGTTGAGGCTGTACGCGCAGATTCTGTTGTTGAACAGCAAACGCATTGGGATGGACGTTGGCTGACGATCGCCGATCACGTCTTCGATCTGCAAAACGCCGACCGGCTCATCATTGTCGGAGCAGGTAAGGCCACGGCAGGAATGCTTAGCGGTCTGTTGGAAGCATTGCTGAAATCGAAAAAACGGCTTCCGAAAATAGCTGGCTGGATCAATGTTCCGCAAGGCTCCCTGACGCCTCATGGTCCGCTTGGAAACACGGTAACCATTTGCCAGGCTCGCCCTCAAGGTTGCAACGAGCCGACCGAAACAGCCGTCGATGGAACTCGACAAATCCTCAACTTCGTCCATCATGCCGGCAGCAACGACTGCGTAGTTGCTCTTATCAGCGGCGGAGGATCGGCGTTGCTGTGTTCTCCAATCGATGGCGTGACGCTCGAGGACAAGCTTGGGATTACCAGGGCTTTGTCGGCAGCAGGAGCCAATATCGAGGAGCTGAACTCGGTGCGCCGGTGCCTGAGCAATATTAAAGGTGGAGGAATGGCCCGCGCATGCAATGCACGCCATCTGATCACCTGCATCATTTCGGATGTGCTGGGTGACCCATTGGACGTGATCGCATCGGGGCCAACGATTCTAAAACCTACGCCAAATCCATCTCAGGCGATCGACGTTATGAATCAACTTTTGCCGAATCAATTTCAGTCGATTCGCAATCTCCTAAATCAACAGTTGCTCGTGAATTCCTTGGCTAGTAAGGAACTGAATCGTCCACCCATCGAACTAGTACCGATCGTGTTGGCAAACAATGCAACTGCGGTAGATGCGGCCGGTCAGAAAGCGGTCGAACTGGGGTATCGCTATTGGATGAAATCAGAACGCCAGAGCGAAGGGGAGGCCACCCAACTCGGTCAACGATTTGCCCAGCAAATGAACTCAACGTTGGAACAGGCCCAGATCGATTGCATCATCTCGGGTGGTGAACCAACCGTCATTCTGCCGCCAACAACGATTCGCGGGCTTGGTGGACGAAATCAACAGTTAACGCTCGCATTCCTTGAGTGGTTTAATAGAAATGGAGGTTGGCCAACGCGGGCAGAGTTGGCTTTTGTTTCTGGCGGGACCGATGGAGAAGATGGACCGACGGATGCGGCCGGCGCCTATGTCGATAAAAATGTCATGGCGCAAATGCTTTCGCAACAACTCCATCCGGAAGACTATTTGAAACGGTGCGATGCTTATCGCTTTTTTGAGAAAACACACGGATTATTGAAGACTGGACCGACTGGAACCAACGTGTGTGATCTGCGAGTAGGACTCGTGCGAAAAGCATGATTGTGGACGAGCGAGGCCCTTCGCTCGTCGGATTCAACCAACGCTGAGCGAGAGCCTCGCTCAGCCACGAAAACGAAAAGGTTGGCAGGGTGGGGACGGTGGGGACGGTGGGGACCTACGGGATGTCCGCTAATCTTGTGACTTGCTATTGTTCTGGAGCGATACGTCATTCCGATCCCACTCCTCCCGAACTCGTCTAGGCAGAGCTTCCTTAATCAATTTTTGTTTGCTTGGCTCCAGGAGCGCCAATTGACCTGCTGCCTCATTATAAAAGTTTGGCCGAAACCTTTCGCCTGTGAGTCGATTGCTAAGGTATCCCAATTCGATGGTCGCAATAGTGGGAATAGCGGGTTCCGTATACGGAGATTGCAACACGCGAAATAACGTTTCGGCAGCCAATAAGTAGTTTTCGCCTTCGATGAACAACCTCGCCATCTGCAGTTGAGCT
>JBBRJI010000286.1:0-7184 GCA_038219625.1 Pirellulales bacterium
TTACCGAGGTCATTGATAACAATGCTTGTTACGAAATCGTGATCTCGGTCACCGATGACCATTCGGAAATTGCTGAGTGACCTGGGTCAGGAACTGGCCACACAGGCGGCGGAATTTGAACAGCAGAAGCTGCTGCTGGAATCTATTCAGCGAGAAACATCTTCTCTGACGCCGGGCAACGTGACTTTGGCCGATGCCATTGATCAGCACCAGGGCCAGCAGGACAAGGTGGAAGCTGCACGATTGACGGAAGTCCGCGACTCGGCACGCGCTCAAGCGGAAAAGGAACTGACAGAACGCATCACGAAAGGCGAACGCGAACTGGCGGAAGCCAAAGTCAAAGCCGAAGACCAAAGAATTGAGTTTGAGAAGCAGCAACTGGCCGAAGAGACTCGTCTCAGGGAGCTGAAGCACAAGGCCGACCTTGCAGGTCTGAAGGAAGAGTCGAAGCGTGTGGAGGATGCTTTGAGTGAGGCTCAACTGGAGCGTGAAATGCAACGCGACATGAATGATATTCGGGGGCTGCTGCTGGCCTATACGGCGCCCGGTTTTACGTATCGACCTGATGACACCAAAGGCCCGGTGTCGCTGTCCCTGATCGCCAGCCGAGGCGGTTTGAAACCAACACGCCAAGGGCTCGGAAATCTGTTTTTTATCGCCTGCGGAAACAGCGACCGTCCGCCGGGAGGGATGCCGCAGGGTGTGGGCGGGACGATCACTGAGTCCACAAACATGGCCACGCTTGAGCGGGTTCATGAACTCCTTATCAAGTATGGTGAGCTGATGGTGAAGAAGGAGATGCTGGCACCGTGACGAGCCGTTCAGTTGTCGGCGGTCATGGCCCTTTGTCAGGCTCGAAATGACCCCGGAAACAATGGCTGGCAACATGTCTCACAGGGATACCCCATTGCCAGCCAAAGTGCCAGCCGCAAAGAGTGAAGCAGCGTCACGAGTTACGATCGTTTTTGACAACAAGTGTTTTGTATCCGTATGCATTAACGCTACACATGAGACTCCACTTGGCGGATCCTCGATCCGCGGTAGCCAGCACGAAGCGACCAAAACGACATGCCTGAGCCCGCTGAACATTCCGAAAACCGTGAACGGACGGTGAACGTCCGAGGCCGCATTCGACCGTATCTCGAATGCCGCCGCATCCGCCGCAGAGACTACTTTTTGCTCGAACGAGTCGGCAGTCCCTTTCGCGAAAGCTATCTCGCCTTTGACCGTTTGGCCGGTCCGGGTGGCAATTTCTTCCTCGTGCAATCACTGCCTATCGGCAAGGCCGCCGAGCAGCTTCTGAACGTGCTGAGCCGACTCAAATCCGATGCGTTTCCACGAGTCGTAGAATGGGAGGAACAGCGTCATCAGATTGACGTCGCTTTGACGTGGACCGAAGGCATCAGTTTGGCGGACTATCTGCAGAATATTCGTGAACGACGCAGGCCACCTGTCGAGCCCGCACAGGCCGTTCGATTGGTCAATGGACTCGCCCATGCTGTTTGTCACCTGCAACGCCGTCTGCAGGTCAATCATGGCGATCTACAGCCCGCCAACTTGATCGTCACATCGGCCCCAAGCCGCCTGCAACTGATCGATTTCGGAAGTGCGTGGACGTCCAACTGGACCACCCGCCGCACCGAAGGCGACGGCCACCACCGCTGCTACGCCGCCCCTGAGCTTCAAACCGGCACTGCTGCGGTCAGCCTGGCCAGCGATCAGTTTTCGGTATCGGTGCTGTTGTTTGAACTGCTCACTTTGAACCTTCCCTACGGCGGCCTCGGCGGCAAAGCTGGCCGACCAGAGTTCATCGCCCGCGCCGCCGATACCCTGGTACCCCCCAGTCAGATTTCATCCTGTTGTAAGCAGTTACCCTGGTCACTGCGCGACCGACTCGATGCGTTGGTGCTGCGTGGTTTGTCTCTCAGGCCGAACGACCGCTATATGGATCACCACACATGGCTGGATCAATGGGAAGAACTGAAAGCCTTGTTTCGCATCACGCCTGAATTATCACCAATCGAAAACATGCTGACCAGGGTCATTGGCTGGATTGTGAATCGGCGTGACGATGGCAAACGCACCAAGGATTGATGACTCGCTGAGACATCCCGCCGTCATTCGAAAACCTGAAGGCCATAACGAGCCTGCGAGCTCACTGAGGCTGGCATTGGATTTGGATAAGAGACGGTGCCGTTACGAAATCTGAACGTCCGCAGTTTTCGGCGAACAAGAACGTCATCGTAGTAGTCAACAACTCCGCATCGTCGGGAATTGCTTACAGACTCAGGACACGCCCTCGACGGTTACCCGAGACCACATCGAGCGACCAAAAGTGAAAGAGCTTGCGTATGAACTCTAAAACCGACACGATCAACGACCTGCTGCAACCCCGAGGTCGCTTGGCTCAACTCGCCCAACGCGACAACCGCCGCCCCGATGACGAAGCGTCTACCAGTACAGCCAACGAATACACCGCCTTCGCCCGAGGCCGCGTCGGCACACGTCCACAGATGATGATCTGCTTCAGAAAATGCACCGGCGAAGTCACCGTCTTCGCCTATTCACTGCTGACAAAAATTCACTCCGAAAACCCCGGCCGAGGTTTCTCTATGACCTTCGGCGACACCAAAGTCACCGTCGAAGGCGAAAACCTGACGCCGCTATTCCACTACGTCCGCGAACACCGAGCGGTGGAAATTGTTGAAGCCGATCGGACTGTGCTGATACAGGCGGAGGGGGAGTGCGTGGTGTCGAAGATTCTGACTACCAAAAATCAATAATTTGGCCGGATGGACTGATCACGTCAGACCAAATCGGTGAAGCCGACGATCATTGAAAAAACAGCCACATGTAACATCATTCCATCTGCATCATTCTGACCAATTATACACTTGCCACGATAACATTTGAGGGACATTGCACTGCTGCGGTATGCACGGTGCCAGCGCTTCCACAGTGCGAACAATAACAAGTAGTATGTGCAGAATGTCCGCTTTTGGGATTCTCAATCATGGAACCCGCAATTGAATTGCAAAGCTTGGACATTGGTCGTCCCGTGTCAACCACGCAATTCTCTGTTCGTTGCGTGAACACCACTCATTGACGGCTGGCCAAACCGGGCAACTTGGATGGTAGTCATGTCCCATCAGCCAGCCACCTGGTTTGATCTTTCTGAATAGAATTTCAAGCTCTGCCAACGTGGCATGGTACTCGTGTGAAGAATCAAGATACGCAGCATCAAGCGAATGGTCAGGAAAGCCAGACAATAAAGCAACACTATCGCCTCGATGCAGGCAAATATGTGGGGACGTCTGAAATCGCAAAGTGAGCTCACTAAAGACCAGCTCCATATCTTTAACATCTATCACATTGCGTCCATCCTTGTCCCCTGAACTCGTGCTTCCGTGCCATAAATCGATGAGATGCAATCGCCCTGGCTTACAGCAATTCATTATTTGTTCCGCAAATTCTCCCTGAAATACACCAACTTCGGCAATGATTGAACCTGTTGGGATCAATGCAAGGAGATCTTTTCGCGTTGTGACGCTGGCGGGTTCGGTCCATCTTGCCCGCACGTATTGGTCGCGGTCGTTTCCGTTGTGATGATTGTCCTCGTAGATCCTTTCACCAATAAATCGGAAACTTTCTTCACTGCTCAAAGGAAACGACCTAATGACTCCTCCCTGTCCAAATCGGTTTCCGAATTCGGTATGTACGAGAGTACGACTGCGGATCGTCGGCCATAGAGATTCCTCCACCATTTGCTCGTCCGATCCATATGCATCACTGTGGCCCGAGAGCCGCCACGCCTCGATCTGACCCGCGATATCGCATACCGCTCCACGGCGTCCATCGAATGCGCAGAGCATCACTGGTCGTTCATGCGCAGGATGATCCCGAACTGTATGCAATGGGATTCCACTCTCAAGCCATGAGTCGATTGCGACGCGTTCTCGATATGTCAGACGGCTGTCGGCATCTCTGATGCCCCAGCACCTGAATCCGGGGTCATCGATCGCAAGTAGTCGCCAGAACATCCCACCTCGCCACTGCGTCCACCTTGGAGCTTGAACGACATCGGCCGCGGCCATTCGAAGTTCTTCAATCGTGTCCTGTCGTGTCGATTCATCAACGTACACTCTGACAGTCCAGTCGGGATAAATCCATTTTGCCATCCTCGCATTTTCGATGATGCCGAAATTGTAGTGAGATGCGTCCCCCCAAATACTATATGCCAACAGCCCTCCTCGATCATGACGTCCAAAAGGCAAGTGAACATCACTCAGCCGTTGATGCGGAACAGAAGTTTCATAGGGACCAGCCAACATATTCCCATTGTTCCGGTACGGAGAATCGTGAATATGATAATGCCGAATATCATTTGGCACATTTACGAGGACATAGTCATTGTGCCGAAGTATCCAGGCAATCCGCCAGTCGCAGCCAAATATTCCAAGAGGGATATCCGTTGATTCCGCAAGCGGCCGTACGGGCCCTTGAAATATCCAGCAGTCCTGTGAATTCTCTCCTGCCAATGATTCCGCCTCGCCATTCCGCCACTCCCAGCGAGTTAGCGTCACACAGACACCGAACAGGTTGCGGCGACTGAGTGCCGATATTGATCCATCGAAAAACACGTCACTATTCGCGACGATGTTCAGATCCCAAGGTGTTGTTGTGTATTCGTTGATCGCCCGAAAAAAATCGCTATATCTCGGACGTGTTATTTCACTTGGCAGCTCGATCCACATGAGCTTTGGCGACGCTGGTACTGTCGTACGATGCTCCGCAGTTGACTGGTAGAGTAATACTATTCTGTCAATTGCGGAACAATCTATATTCCTCAACAAACATTCATCGATTTCGCGACGGCGATCATCATCGGGAGGCGTCCAGTGAGAAACGTACAATGTTGTCTTCGGGGCATCGTCTGGACATGGCGAGTGACGTCGAAAAGCCATTACAACATTTTCCTGAACGGTTACAACGGGTGTTAATCGAATGCTCCAACTCACCGGTCACCAGTTTGATTGATGTATCCTGCGCAATTCAACAAGCGTAACAAGTGATCTTTCCGCGCGGGGGGGGGCGTTCGCCCCAAAAACGCGATTGAATTTTCTTCAAATCGCCTGAAGTTGAGGCTCATTGAGCCTCGCACAGAGAATACAAACTGAAATGCATTATGGGAAGTAAACAATTGTTTCCACATTGTAGATTGAGAGAGCGATCGGTACACTGCAATGCGCCGTTAGCGAAGGCCCAGCGAGATGCCTCATTAAGACACAACAGATGAACCACTTCGAAAAAAGGTTCGTGATCAATCTTCCATTCAAGCGGGATCGCCTTTCCAAATTCTTGGCTAAGATGCCGGAATCGATCGGTCCGATTGAGGTCTGGCAAGCGGTGCATGGTGACACCGTGCGTGCGCCAGCGTGGTGGACCGCAGGCAATGGCGCATGGGGTTGCTATCGATCGCATATGCAGATTCTTGAGTCGTGTTACAACCAAGGCGTAGAGTCGTACATCGTATTTGAAGATGATGCTGTATTTCGCGATGGGTTTGATGAGCTGTTCTCGCAGTTTGTTGATTGTCTCCCGCAAGACTGGGAAATGCTCTACCTTGGCGGGCAGTTGTTGCACGAACTCAATCATCGACCAAAACGATACAACGCGCATTGCTATGTTCCATACAATGTGAATAGAACGCACGCGTTTGCAGTACACAGTCGCGGTTATGAAAAACTGTATCAGCATCTGAGCGCCGTGCCCTTTCACGAGCGTGAACATATTGACCACCATCTCGGTCGGATACACGAGTCTGGTCAGCTAAAGGTTTTCTGCCCCGGAAAATGGCTGGTCGGGCAAGACGCTGGTCCAAGTAATATCAGCGGAAACATTAATGACATTTCGTTTTGGATGGATCCAGAGCGATTAGTCCGAACCTACCACCATTCTGAAGAACCCATATCGATTTTGTTGGAGTCTCCCAAAGTAGTTGCTGACGAACTCCGCTACCTCGGCTGGCATTCGGGGTATTGGCGGAATGACGATGGTTTAGATGTAGCCGTTTGTGAAGCCGTTCTTTCGGGCGAACTACGTCTGGGGATAGGTCGCTGGCACCAAGTTGTTTGTGAAGAATGGCTGCGAGACGGACACAAGGGAGTCTGTCTATTCCATCCAGAATTGACGTGGCAGAATGTGCAAGACAAGGCGGAAGTTGCATTCTCGCGGGTGGTCGCCACTTCCGTGGAGAATGCCCAAGAGCAATTGCAAGCAATCGTTGGCAATTCGCGACTGTCGGCGATGGCTCGTCTACCTACTCATTTGTGCTACAAGGTGATTTCTCGCAGGAATTCCAACTCGTGGCAGTTCGAACTCTTACAGGTGCTGAGCCGCATCGATCTCTTCGACGGTGTCCGGTCGATTGCTGTCAGCGAGGATGAAGGGCCGGAAGTCCTCGAAGTTGTGCAAGAGATGTGTCAGCAACATCGTATTGACAACTGGATTGTACTTCCTGCTGGTCAGGCAAATGACGAAACGTCGGGACTGATTCTTCTCTTGAATTCCGTTCGCCTTGAGGCAGGAATCACATTCTGTGCGTTCGTTTCCGATGATCACTTTCCGGACCATGCGGGTTATTCAGAAAAACTGATGGAAGCAGCGCTTGACTATCCTGAACTGGTTCACTCCGTCCTTGCTGATTATCCGATTGCCGTGATTTCACCGCCACAAGGAATTATCGACACGCATCCATCGGATCGTTGGAGCTTTAAGCCACAAGTCAGCGGTTTGATGTGGTTCCGAAATGCGGATTTATTTGGTCGAGACGGATGGTGTGCCACACCTCTGCCTGGAAAGGTTAAAAACGCTTGGCTCGTGAATAACTTCTCACGCGACGAGATAGCCACATTTTCAGGGCCGCCCCCTGGACACAACTCAAGGAACGCATCTGCGACATTTTCGGGAGAGACTCAGCTTGAATATGCAGGAGAAAACACGTCAAGAATTCCTTAAGTCATATCAATACTTTTTTGTCTGTCACGCAATGTTGATTTTCGGTTGCATCTCAGATTTCAGTACTGCTCTTGGCCGGTTCGAGCAAAGTTTTGCGTTACTTTTCCTCTGATCATACTGTGAACATTCAATGTCCAGCAACTCATCCGATGGTATAGGCTCTTCAT
>JBBRJI010000287.1:0-7161 GCA_038219625.1 Pirellulales bacterium
TTTGGATCAAAGATATCACGCCGATTTTGTCGAGCCATAAGAAATTCTCCAGCCAAGGACAGTGAAAAAAGGAAGCGGTGTAAACAAGGCATTCGTTATACAACCATCGCATGAAGGGTGCAATAGCTAGATGGATGGCCCCTTGGAATCCTCTTTGACGCCGCTCGATGCTTTGATCGTTATCAATGCGATCAATAACTTCAGTGATCGGCAGCCTATGGTCGTCGGCGGGCTTTCGCCAGCCTCGGATCCAAATAGCAATGGAGTTGTTCTCTTGGGTACCGTGACGATCAATGGCCAAACGCTAGCGAGTTCCATCGTCACGGTTTCACTCGATGCTAGCGATAGCATTCCTAGAACCATCGTTGCTGACACAGAGGGGCGATTCACCCTCCAACTGTCGGTTGCCGAGGGTTTACAAACCGTGCGATTGTCCGCCCGTGATGATCTCGGTCGGCATGCGAACAAGACACTCGAAGTTCGCCGTGGCAACACCATTCAAGATTGGAATGCATCGGCACTCGATATTGTGCGGCAGTGGACAACCACCTCGAATGATCCGTATCAAGGTCGCATCGTCACGGCGCAGCCTCCCCTAGTCGCTCGTAACCTTGCCATGATTCATGCGGCTATGTTCGATGCGGCCAATGCAGTCACAGGGCAATACCAAGCCTATAAGTTCGATCTGCCACCGCAAGTTGGCGTCTCCCCTAGTGCGGCGGCAGCAGCCGCGGCTTTCGAAGTGGCCAAGTCCTTGTACTCCGCCGTGGATGAAATTGCCGTTTGGCAAGCTTCCCTGGATGAAACGTTGGTACAAGTGCCCGATGGAACAGCAAAAACTCTTGGCATTGAATTGGGCCAACGCGTTGGCCAAGCCATCCTCGCCGACCGGGTCAACGATGGTGCCATTGGGAGTTCCACCTATGCGCCTACGACTGAGGTTGGGAAATGGCGACGCACTCTCCCAGATTATTTGCCGCCACTTTTATCACAATGGCCAATCGTCAAACCGTTTGCACTGGCCAGTAGCGATGAATTTCGTCCGGTTTCGCCGCCAGCCATCGATAGTCCTGAGTATGCAACAGCCGTGGATGAAGCCATGCGATTGGGCGGTTTTCAGAATAGTCAACGCACGGCGGGCCAGACAGAAATTGCGCTGTTTTGGGCGGACGGGGGTGGCACCGCAACGCCTCCTGGCCATTGGAATCGAATCGCAACCGACGTGACTCTCAAACAAGGAACAAGTTTGCTTGAAACGGCTCGCACTTTCGCGTTGCTCAACATCGCCATGGCGGATGCAGGGATCGCTTCCTGGGATGCCAAGTACCATTACGATTTGTGGCGACCGATCGACGCCATACGTCAAGCGGACCAAGATGGCAACGCGGGGACCCTGGGCGATTCTTATTGGATTCCGCTACTGAAGACCCCACCGTTTCCAACTTACACGTCCGGTCACAGTACGTTTAGCGGAGCGGCCAGTGCAGTCCTGACCAGTCTCTACGGTGACCACGTTGCATTTGACAGCCAGAGCGATGGTCATTTGGCAGCCGAACAACGACCGCTTGATCCTTCGCAAATCGTAACGCGGCACTTCGCCAGTTTCAACCAAGCCGCCGAGGAAGCGGGTCTCAGTCGTATCTACGGTGGGATCCATTTCAATTTTGACGACACGGCTGGCCGGCATCTGGGTAATCAAGTCGGCACGGCAGTGATGGCACGTTTGCTAAGCTACGTAGGGTAGCAATAGCTCGCGAAGTTGCGATGGAATCTCAATACTAGAGAGTTTGTCATTTACACGGGCGCAACAGACGCTGGTTATCGTTCCAGAGGCGACAATCGCGTTTCCGATGGACAATCGATGTTGATAGGTGACGCTCTTGGTCCCAAGGGAAGCGATCCAAGTTTGCAATGCAATCACATCTTCAAACTTGGCAGGCGATTTGAATTCGCATTCGACTTTCACCCTAGGCCAACTGCAATGCGCCATTTGCGAGTCGTCACGACTGGTTGCATTGGCAGCGGAGACACTTAATCCAAGTGACCGGAGCAAAGCATGTTCCGCTTGCTCCATGTAGATGATAAGCGATGAGAAGTGGGCGATGCCAGCAGCGTCGGTCTCGCAGAATTCGACTCGACGCTCAGAATGAAAAACCGAAGGCATTACTCTCCGACGTACGGCATCAACGCCATGAATCGAGCCCGTTTGACAGCCTGACTAACGGCATGCTGGCTGGCAGCTGAGCAACCTGATTTACGTCGGCTAACAATTCGGCCATGACGATTTACGAGCTTGGTGAGCAGTTCTATATCCTTGTAATCCACATACATTGGCCGAGGGCGTTTGCCTTCGACTAATAGCGGATCGCGCTTCTTGATTTTAGTCCGTAGACGCGCCCTTTTTCGGGGAACTCTTTTTCCATTTGGGGGGCGACGCGAATTGAACATAGCCAGCGGGTTTAGTTAGAACGAAACGAAATGAAAAAACGCAACGCGTTTGGGGCCACGTATCGTAGCCGTTCGAGAAAACTCCTTCAATAGCCAATGGGGGTGGATGTCACTCATTTTTTCGTCCTATCGCAATCAGCGGTTTTCATCGCTTTTGAGCGATTGGCGGCTACTAAGCTCAACCTGAGTGCTGGTATTTGAAATCGGCCCTGGGTCGGATTGATTCCTACAACCTGCAAATTCCACCCTACAATCCGCAAATTCCAAGACTGGCGAGTTCGCTGATACGCAACTTCCGCCCGATCGGACAAAGATTCATTGCGTGTATTCCGATGAGATTTCTTGACAATTCGTTTCTAAGGAGACCATCGTGAAATCAAGTACACCCCGAAATTCACCGCTTTACGAGACTTTTCGTGTTCTGGGACTCGGGTCGAATCTTGCCAGCGTGCAGGTTCTTGGTGGGGCCCTTGCTAGTCCAAACGTGTCGGTGCGTCACCTTGCATTGCAGACTTTGATTCACCGCGGCGGGCAAGCTGAGATGTCAGCCATCCTGGAAAGGATTGATAACTGCAACGAAACCGAACTGCCATTTCTTGCCAATCATGTTTCGTCGTTGATCGTTCCCATCGAGATGGGGCTTGGCGACCGAAATCCGCAGAAACGTCAAAGGTCTTTGTGTGCCATCGCTAAGCTTCAAATTGCATCTCAATTTCATCATCTAGTTCACGCGGCCCAGTCCCCCGATGACCCACAGCAAATTGTTGCAGCCGAGCTTGTGCTCGGTTTGGCATGCAAGCTGGGTGCGGAAGCTCGCCGGAACAAGGGGAAGACTAGTAACGCAAACCGAGAACGGTTGCTTTCCGATCTCTGGCAATCGATGTTGCTGTTCAACGACCACAGAATTTTGCAAATCGTGGACGCTTGGCTATGCGCATCCCATTGGGATGATCAAGCATTTAAAGAACTCTTCCGACCAACGCGTAGCAATCCGGTTTTCAAGTTCGTGACGCGGCAACTGAAGCACGCTCATCGAGCTCAATTTAGGGAACTGTTGGCAGGAGTCCTTTGGAGCCAAGCGCCAAGCCCAGAGGCGGTACAAGAGTTGGGGGAAAGGACCGAACAAGCCATGGCTGTCCAGCTCGCGGAATATTTCATCAAGTTTGGAATCTCTCCCATCGTGACGAAAAACCTGGCGATGAAGATCCCTATTCAGTGCATCGAGCAACTGGATTTTGCCGACAACTCTGTCTCGCTCGTCCATCGCTGCGCCTTGGTGCAACTCTTGGCTGCAGCCGACACGTCTCCCGACAAAATCATTTTTGGCATAACGAAACTTCTCGAAACCCGAGATTTTACAGTCGATCTCGCTTGCTCAAACGCCATCCGCAGTCTTAGATCGTTGAAGCCAGAGATTGTGGTATTGGTATTGAGCGATTGTTTTGATGCGCCTGGTATGGAGCCGTATGATCCCCCACCTTGGAAATCCAGTTTGCGAACGGCGTTGGAGAGATTGATTGAACTTTATCCACATCAGGCTCAAGCTGTTCAACGCAGTATCGAATTTATCTTCTCCGATTTTCGGTGCGAAGAGCTAATCAAGCATTTGGACGACTGGCCGGAGTCACACCTGATGGCTTATGCCAAAATCGTGCGCATCGCAGAAGTTGGGTTTGTCGAGTTCATTGAAAGGGACGCTCAATCCCAATCCGCCGTCAAACGAAGTCGCGCTATCCACGCGGTTCGATTTCTCGGCATGGACAACGGTCTTTCCGATATTACTATCGAAGCCATCCAAGACAAAAGCGAAAAAGTTCGTATTGAAGCGATCTATGCGATCACTACCGGACGCAACCGAAACGATGCGATAGAAATCCTGCTTCCACTCATAAGAGATGAAGATCAATCGGTCAAAACCGCCGCAAACTTTGCTCTGTCCAGTCTAAGAACTTAGCCATCCATGATCGACGCATTTCCCGTTAGTTTTTCTGCGATACTCCGCATTGAAGGATACGACCGCCTCATCGTAAAATGGTGGTGGGTAGGCTTAGCCATTATCGCCCTGATGGTCTTGCTTGCCAGTTGGCGGCTAACGGTTCAGGTCATTTTGTGGTGCAACAAGCCTAGGTCGAAGCCAAGGGGCCTTTTACGGCAACTGGTGCGTGTTCACCGGCTCAGCGTTAAAGAAAGAGCTTTGATTTCCAGACTTGCGCCCTTATTACCCCGTGGGGTTCCGGTAGCAATTCTATTTGCAGACCCATCCAGTTGGGCTTGGAATCAAATAAAAGAGCCAACGGTTCTCGACTCGCTGGAAAAATTGTACGCCAAGATCTTTGGGTTTCCTCGTGATCGCGAAGGTAGTTAATGGTATAAACTCGAGAAATCGCCTTGTTTGGAATTGAAACGTCTGGAGAGTGTTCCGTGTCCGAAATTGATAAAAAGCTTGCATCGCTTGGCCTATCCCTGCCACCTGCTCCGAAACCGGTTGGTCTTTACAAACCAATGCTGATCGTTGGAAACTTAGCTTATCTTTCCGGTCATGGACCACTCCAATCGGATGGCAAGCTCATTCTTGGACGTGTTGGGGCAGACATGACCCTTGAGCAGGGGCAAGTGGCAGCTCGACAGACAGGTCTGGCGATGCTGGCAACGCTTCGGGCCGGATTGGGTTCGTTGGATCGAGTGGTGCGAATGGTGAAAATCCTTGGACTGGTCCGTTGCACAGATGACTTCGGACAGTCGCCAGCCGTAATCAACGGATGCAGCCAACTATTTGTCGACCTTTGGGGTGACGATCTCGGGATCGGCGTTCGCAGCGCGCTGGGTACCAATGCCCTGCCGGGTGGTATGGCCGTCGAAGTTGAAGCGATCGTCGAAATCAAGCCATAGTCATGACCGAACGCCAAACGCTGTCTTTTATTTCCAAAGCCCTGGAACGAGCGGGCCTCCATCCGAAAACCAAGTATGGGCAAAATTTCCTAATCGATCTCAATTTGCTCGATATCCTCGTCAAGGGATCGGATATTCAAAAAACCGACGTGATCCTGGAGGTGGGCACCGGCATGGGTTCTTTGAGCAAGCTCATGGCGCCTTTGGCGGGTGCGATCGTTACGGTCGAAATCGACCGCGATCTTCAAGCCTTGGCTGCAAAAGAGCTTCGAGGTGCCGACAATATCACCATGCTCTCTTGCGATGCGCTTCGCAATAAGAACCACATGCGCGAAGAAGTTTTGGTCGCGGTACGCGAACGGCTGGCCAGCATTCCCGGTTCTCGGTTCAAACTGATAGCCAACCTGCCGTACAACATTGCGACCCCCATCATCAGCAACTTGCTCACCGTCGACCCCTTTCCGGATCGCATGGTGGTTACTATTCAGAAGGAGTTGGCGCAGCGAATCATCGCGGAGCCAGGCTGCAAAGACTACAGCGCCCTGACGATTTGGATGCAAAGCCTGTGCGATTGTGAGATCCTTCGCATCTTGCCTCCGAGCGTCTTCTGGCCGAGCCCGAAAGTGGAGTCCGCCATCATCCGCGTAACGCCCAATCCAGCCAAGCGAAGTCGCATCGTTGACCTCGTGTATTATCATTCTCGTTTGCGGGCACTCTTCTTTCATCGTCGTAAGTTCTTGAGAAGCCAACTGCTCACGGCCACGCAGGACGATCTTTCCAAGGCGCAGATCGACGAAATATTGGAAAAACTTAGTCTCGCTCCCAATCTTCGAGCCGAACAACTCAGCGTGGAACAGATTATTGAGTTGCTGGAGGCGACCCGCTTGATGACCGTGGCCAATCCTGTCGCCAGCAAAGCATAAGTACGAGAGCCTAACATGTTTACCGGTTTGGTTGAAGCGAAAGTGACTCTCGTGGACTCGGTGATCGAAGGGACGGGCAAACGCATGGGCTTTGACCTAGGCCCTATTTGTGATGGCGTACGCATTGGAGATAGCATCGCGCTCAACGGCTGTTGCCTGACAGTTGTGGCAATCGACGGAACGAAGTGCTGGTTCGAATTGGGTGCAGAAAC
Organism: Pirellulales bacterium; assembly: GCA_038219625.1. Taxonomy (GTDB): domain Bacteria; phylum Planctomycetota; class Planctomycetia; order Pirellulales; family Pirellulaceae; genus JBKCUI01. Next base: position 6,473 of record JBBRJI010000287.1, read on the forward strand.
GCTTTCTCGCACGAGCCTTGGCAAACTTGAGCTGTCGCATCAGGCCAATTGCGAGCGGTCGCTGAAAGTTGGAGATCGCTTGGGCGGGCATTATGTTACTGGCCATATCGATGGCCAAGGCACCCTCGAGCGTCGTCGCGACGAAGGGGAGTGGTCTTATTTCTATTTTAAGGCGCCGGTTGGTTTGCTTCGGCAAATGGCCAGCAAAGGTTCGGCCACGATTGACGGTGTAAGTCTCACTTTGGTGGACGCAAACGACGATTTCTTTAGTGTCGCGTTGATCCCACATACCCTCAGTCACACAACGCTGGGCAGCTTGCGAGTTGGCGACCAAGTGAACTTAGAAACCGATATCCTTGCCAAGTACGTGCAGCGAGCCTTAGTATCGTTTAACCCCAATACCGTTCAATGAAGCATAATTTCGCAAGAATTTCTTTTAACGGTTAGCCGTAGGCGTACGCTTCAGCATTCTCGTTCCCCTGCTCCGACTGGGAATGCAATGCTCTGGCGGCTCGTCCCCACCAACCTTGTTTTGGCGTACTAACGGCGGGCACTCGCGAATCGACCCGTTCCCCGCGGGGTTTGGGGCCGGCGGGCGGGCCAACCCCGGGGGGCCGGGGGGGGGGGGCGCCCAATTGGTTTTGGCAAAAAAAAAAGCAGGGGGGGACCCCCCCCCCCCAGGGGGGGGC